>JAEUQP010001090.1 GCA_016789645.1 Acidobacteriota bacterium
CACCGGCGGTCGGTCGTCGAGCACGGAAATGTCGTATTCGTTCGAACCGTTGTACACGTCGCCATCCACGCTGGTGACTTCAATGTGATAACTGCTGTTTTCGTTGACGACCAAGGTCGCGGCGAAACTGTTTTCGCCGGAGTTTTCCATGTCGAGTTTTTTGCCGTCTTTCAACACCAGCCGGGCGGATTTGGCGCGACCGGAAAGTTGCGCCGTCAGCTTGACGGTCGTTCCGGCCAACACGGCGACGTCAGGAGCATCTTCAATCGTTTTGGGCGCAAGCCCCGTGTACGAAGGGAAGAACTGCGTTTGATCAATCTGTTTGACCAGTGGCAGATCGGCAACCGTCAGTTTGAATTCGCCGGAACGGCAGCCCGAAGATTCGACGAAGTATTCGGTGTCGTCTTGAATGTTGAAAATGAAGAATTGAAACTCGCCCGCGTTTTTGGTCGGCTCCATCGGTTGGCCGACCCATTGATCGTCGCTGGCTCCGGCTTTGCGCGTGAAGATCGTTGCTTCTTCGGGATTGAAATTGACGGTGGTGGCCAGAATCTTTTGATCGGAGTTTTTGGGAACACGCGCTGTGCCAGGTTTGACGTTGATTTGCAGCGCGTTGGCGGCGGCAACAGGACTGGCCGGAGCGGCAAGCTGGAACAATCCGCTTTTCAGTTCGCGCGGCCCAAACACGATGGCGGAAACGAAGAGCAGCACGCTGGCCAACGCTGCGCCGCCCATTTGCCAGAATTTTTTGTTGGGAACCACTTCGTTCAGGTTGACCTGATTGGCGTGTCGGTCGGCATCGTCCATCAATCGGCCAAGAATCGCCGAAGAACTGAGTTGCTGCTGGGTTTCGTCAGCAAACTCCACGGCGCTGACGAATCGTTCTTCGACGCCGGGCTGCTTTTCTTCGATCAGCCGTGCGATTTGCGAATCGCTGATTTTTCGTCGCAACGGGCGAATCAGGAAAAAGAAGAGGGTGGCAATCAATCCGATCACCGCTGCCACGCGCAGCGAAATCAATGCGCCTCCGCTGTACCGATACCGGTACGCCGCATAACCCAAGGCCAGCAAGAGCACTGCCGCGACAGCTAATGTTATCGCCGCTCCGCGCAATGTCAGCAGCAAGGTGCGGCGTTTGCGAACCGCATTGATGATTCCAAACAGTTGATCGCTTTGATATGCCATAACTACCTCCAAACGATTCTTTTCAACGCCAGGGCCTGCCATCGCGTTGAGTTTAGCCAATGACCTTTGCCATTCGGGTTCGTCGCGACAAAATTGCTTCCGTCAAAAACAAAACCAGAGCTACCACCAACAGCCACCACCAGACCCGTTGCCGGGATTCGACTTCTTCGCTGCTTAACTTTTCTGTGGCTGTTGCTGCCGTTTGCGCTTTCGGATCAGCTCCGGTAACAGCGGCGACAAATTCTTCCAGGTTCAATTTCGTCAAATCGGATTCTTTGCTGTCCACATTAACGGCGGCGAAATCGGATTTGTCGGGGAACCGCAACCGATAAAAACCGGGTTCTTTGGCCGCAACGATCAGTTCCCCAGTCGCCGTTTGCTTGCGTTCAGTCAAACGCTCGCCCGTAGGCAAATCTACGGCGGGAATTGTGCCGTCTTTGGCGGGCGCGACGGTGAACGATTGGCCGAGCAAATGCCACGCGCGTTCTTCACGTTCACCCAAATGACGAGTCATTTGTCGAACCAGCGGCAGATACAGCGGCGTCAGCGGCAAATCGTTCCAGCTGGCGTCGAAGGTCGAAGTGAAAAGCAGAATCTTTCCGCTGCCGTGTGTGGCTTCGAGCAATGCCGGATTACCGTCTTCGTAACGAGCCAGCACGGCAGCGCCTTCGCGCGAAGTGGCGCGGTGATATCCGAACACACGCGCCGAAGACAAACGCCCGCTTTGACGAAAGACTTCAAAGATCGGGTGATCGGTTTTGATCTCGCTCATCGTCACGTAATCGCCGCCGGAACCGCCTCGAAACAACACTTTTTCTTCCAACCGGGCGGGCGCTACGTTTTGAAACGCTTGATTGAACGCATCGGCTTCGGTGTGCAAGCCGGCAGAAATGATCAAGCCGCCGCCGCTTTCGACAAATTTGACCAAGCCAGCAGCCAGCGCCGGACTGATTGCCGCATCATTCAAAATGACGACTCGATAGCCGCTCAAATCCGTCGGATTCACCGAACCGGCAGTTTTGGTTTCGACATCGAACGGCAGGTTTTCTCCGGTCGTCATAGCGTTGCGGATGAAAAAGCTCTCGCTGCGCCCGCGCGAAGCGGTTTCGATCAACAAGGCTTTCAACTGTGCGGTTCGGCGCAACGTGAAATAAAACTTGTTGTCGAATGGAAAATCGTCGCCCTCGACGCGAACCTCACATTGGTTGACGCCTTCGTTCAAATTGAAGCCGGTGAATTCCACGGTTGCCGAATCGTGAGCGGCAATTTTCAGGTCGCGCTTTTCAACCGCGCGTTCGTTGAGCAGAAATTCCACACGAACGCCGCTGCGCGCTTCGTCGCTGAAATTGGCAATGCGCGCGGTCAGCTTGTCTTCGTATTTCGGCTGGTAAATCAGGGCGCGCGCGCTGATATCCGTCACGGCCAGATTGGCCGCCTGCGCTTCGCCAACATCCATTGTTTGCAGTTTGATGTCCTGGCTGAGTTGAAACGCGCTTTCCGCCAGATTGCGCCCCGCAGCCTGAAAATCCGAGATCAGCACGATGCGCCGGTCTTTCAAACCGATTTCTTTGAACAACTCTGCTGCGCCGCGCAAGGCTTGCGCGTAATCCGTTGCGCTGTTGCCAACTTTCACACCATCGAGCGCCGCTCTGAGTTTGCTGCCGTCCGTCGTGAACTTGGCCATGGTTTCGTAACTTTGACCAAACGTGACCAGCGCCGTGCTTTCGTTGCCTGCCGTTTGATCCAAGATGGTTTGTGCGCGAGCTTTGGCCTGCTCAAATCGTTTGCCGAATCGCATGCTGAACGACGTGTCGAGCAGGATGACATTCGCTCGTTTGCCCTGGCCTTCGTTGGCTTCGCCGCTGCCAAAATACGGTCGCACGAAAGCCAGGGCCAAAAGCAAAAACGCCAGACAACGCAAAGCCAGCAACAGCCAGTTCTGCACCATCCGTTTGCGAATTGTCTTTTGAGGGACTCGGCGGACGAACATCAGGGAAGGGAATTCGACACGCGGGGCTTTGGTGCGTCGCACCAGATGCACAATGATCGGTGCGGCAATCGCAGCTAGTCCCAGCAGAAATAAAGGATTAAGGAATGACATTTAAGAACTTTGAGCCTTATTGTTTTTTGTTTCTTTCCCTCAGAGACTGTAAATTGGATTCGAGCATTTTCCTGACTTCTTCATCCAAATCAGGTTCTTTCAGCTTGGTAAGAATCGCGAGCTCATGGCATTGGGCAAAGACATCTTCTCCAAACTGTTTCTTAATGGCTGGCACAGCCACAGCGTTGTAGCCTTTATGAAATGCAAACTCCCAGATACTAGGCGTGCAATAAGCCAAGCGATCTGCCTTTACGCCGTAATTGTCATCAAGCGATTTTGCATAATGCTCATCAGTGACATCGGCCATTCCGATTATTTTGATTCGATGGACTCCTCTCAATTGATCGAGTTGCGCAGCAAGCCAGCCAATCGGTTGTCCGGAAAACTCATAGCCGACTAGCAAGCCAATCAACAGAACAGGAATTGAAAGGATCGAGAAAAGGATTTTGTGTCTCAGGATGAATAACTTCATTGCTCAACCTTTGATTTGAAAACACCTTCCGCGTCTACGATTACATCCGCGCTCGTTTGGCCAAAAACGAAAACAGTGCGTGATCCAGTGGCTTGTCTGTCGTCAACAGTTCGTAATCAATTTTGTTGCTGGTGCAACTTTCCTTGACGGCTTCGACGTGGCGGCGAATGGTGTCGCGATACCCGTCGCCCAGCACATCCGGCAGGACGTGAATCTGTTCTACGGTTTCGGAGTCTTCCAGCAGAACCGGTTCAAGGAAATCAAAATCCAGTTCATTTTTGTCCATCACCTGGAAGACGATCACGTCGTTTCCCTTGAACCGAAGATGTTGCAAGGCTTCGGTGATGGCTTCCGGTTCGTCGTAAAAATCCGAAAGGACGACAATGATGCCGCGTCGCGAAATGCGTTCGGCGGCCAGATGCAACATTTCAGACAAGCGCGTTTCGTTGCCGGCTTCGATCTGTTCCATCCGCCCGAAGATTGTCCGCATGTGACCAGTGCGCGTATGCGCCGGAATGTGCGTGCGGACTTCCTGGTCGAAGGCGATCAACCCCACGGCGTCCTGTTGTTTGTTGGCCAGATACGCCAGCGAC
>JAEUQP010001097.1 GCA_016789645.1 Acidobacteriota bacterium
ACCCGCGAACAAGCTGGCACATCGGCTCAATCCACGAAACTGAGTAAACCAGCGCCCAAACCCAAACTGACGGAACAGGAAATTGCCGAAGCGCGCCAGTTGCTAAACTCACTGGGATATTGGATCGAACTGAATGCAACCGGCCTGGATGCGTCGTTGCGTCACGCCTTGATTGCGTTTCAAAAGATTGCTGGCCGTCCGAAAACCGGCATTTTGACGACATTCGAATTGGAGGCGCTTCGTGCAGCTCAACCGCCCGCGCCGCGCGAGGCAGGATTCCCGCACATTGAAGTTGATCTAGCGCGACAGGTGTTATTCGTTGTCGAACTCGGCGACGCGCCGTTGAAAGTTCTGCCGATTTCGTCCGGCTCTGGCGAATTGTTTACCGAAGACGACGTCACGCGCCGAGCGATAACGCCAACTGGAAGGTTCAAAGTGCAGCGCAAAATCGAAGGCTGGCGCAAAAGCCCGCTGGGGTTATTGCATTATCCGAGCTACATTTACGGCGGCATTGCCATTCACGGCAATCCGTCGGTTCCGGCAACTCCGGCCAGCCACGGATGCATTCGCATTCCGATGTTTGCGTCAAAACCATTCAGCGACCTGGCTGTCATTGGCACGGTTGTCATCGTTTATGACGACAGCCTGGCGCCTTAACCGTCAATTTTATGATTCAAGCTCTTATCAACAACCAATCTTACGAATTCGATTCCGGCCTGACGATCTTGCAAGCGTTGCGGCGAACAGGCATCGAAGTGCCTACGCTGTGCCACGACGACCGATTAAAACCATGCGGCGATTGCCGCATGTGTCTGGTGGAAGTTGCGGGATGGTCGCACCCTGCGGCTTCGTGTCTGACGCCACTGACGGATGGCATGCAGATCGCCACCCATACGCCTGAATTGGAAGACGAACGGCGCGCCTTGCTGGCGATGATGGCGGCGCGGTATCCAGTCGGGTCGTTGGAGCAATTTCCCGACAAACAGTTTCATCGCCATTTGCGAGATTACAGGCTGGAACACGCTTGTCAGGGCGAAGCAGATTCGTCGTTAGTGGACAATTCGCATCCATACATTCGCGTGGATATGTCGCAGTGCATTCAATGTTTGCGCTGCGTGCGCATCTGCCGCGAAGTGCAGGGGCAATTCGTCTGGGAAGTGTTGAATCGCGGAGCCGAAACGCACATTGTGCCGGATTCGGGAACGACATTGCTGGAAAGTTCCTGCGTCAGTTGCGGAGCCTGTGTGGACACTTGTCCAACCGCCGCGTTGGTGGACAAATCCCTGCTCGAATTTGGCCAGCCGACCGAATGGATCAAAACCACTTGTCCGTATTGCGGCACCGGATGCGAAATGGAAGTCGGCGTGCGCAAGCAACGGATGGTCACGGTGCGTCCGGCGGTGGAAGCTCCCGTCAACAAAGGTCATTTGTGCGTCAAAGGTCGTTACGGATTTGAATTCGTCTATGCCAACGACCGCGTCACCGAACCGATGATCCGCGAACACGGCGAATGGAAACCGGTTTCGTGGGAAGCAGCGATTCGATTCACGGCGGAACGATTGCGGCAAATCGTCGAACAACACGGCCCGGACAGCGTTGGCGTGCTGGGTTCGGCGCGCGCCACGAACGAAGAAAACTATCTGGCTCAGAAATTCGCCCGCGCGGTGTTGGGGACGAACAACGTGGATTGTTGCGCCCGTGTTTGCCACGCTCCGACGGCAGCGGCGATGAAACTGACGCTTGGCACGGGAGCGGCCACCAATTCGTTTGACGACATTGAACTGGCGCAGACCATTTTGCTGTGCGGAGCCAATGCCACCGAAAACCATCCCATCGCCGGAGCGCGAATCAAACAAGCCAAATTGCGCGGCGCAAAGTTGATCGTCATTGATCCGCGAAAAATCGAACTGGCCAAATACGCC
>JAEUQP010001102.1 GCA_016789645.1 Acidobacteriota bacterium
GCATTACCACACAGACCATTACGGCGGAGTTCCTGAACTGGCCAAACGCGTCAAGATCGGCAAGTTTTACGATCACGGCCCGATGGAATCTTTGCAGGAAGACAGAACCTTTGCCGAAAAGTATGCGGCTTACAAAGCGGCGGCAGGCGGCAAAACCATCACGCTGAATCCCGGCGACACTATTGCGCTGAAACAGGCTGCGGGAACTCCGAAAATTTCGTTGGAAGTGTTGGCGGCGGCCAGCGAAGTAAAACCGATGCGAGTCAAAGCTTCGCCTTCCAAAGAATGCGAAGCGGCAACCATGCAAGCTGACGACCCCACAGACAACGCGCGTAGCGTCGTGTTCGTGCTGCGGTATGGAGCGTTCGATTTTCTGGATTCAGGCGATCTGACCTGGAATATCGAACAGAAACTGATTTGCCCCACCAATCTGATTGGCGAAATTGATCTGTATCAGGTGGCGCATCATGGAGCCGAAACCAGCAACAATCCGCTGTTGGTCAACGCCATCAAACCGACCGTGGCGATTATGAACAACGGCCCGCGCAAAGGCGGCCACCCGAACACGGTCAAAACCATTCGCAGCACGCCTTCGATCAAAGATTTGTGGCAAGGCCACCGCAACGTCGGCAGCACGGAAGACCAAAATGCTCCGGCGGATTTCATCGCCAATCTGGAAGCTCAAAACGATGCGGCTCACATGATTCGCGTTTCAGTGGACGCCGCAAAGAAGAGCTTCACCGTAACCAATGACCGCAACAAACTGACGAAAACCTATTCAATCAAATGACAGCGTAGGGCAACCCAGCTTGTCCGGCTTCAACGATAGTCCAACTGGGCAGGCTAAATCGAAGCAGATAACATTGAAACAGGATGAACAGGATTTTTCTCAGGATGAACAAGATTCGGGATTAACTGGATTGCTTCAGACGTTGTTTGTCCTGTAAACCCTGTCGAAAATCTTGTTCATCCTGTTTAGAAAACAGTATCTCAATGGTGCTTGTGTTGATTTAGCAGCTTGCCCCATTTTTTGGAGCAGTGAATGAAAGTTCAACTTCTGGAAATCGCGCACGCTCGTTCCGGCGACAAAGGCGACACGGCCAACATTGGTTTGATCGCTCGCAAGCCGGAGTATTACCCAATCCTTGTCCGCGAAGTCACCGCCGAGCGCGTCAAACAACACTTCGCCGGAATCTGCAAAGGCAAGGTCGAACGGTTTGAATTGCCGAATCTGCATTCGCTGAATTTTCTGCTCTACGAATCGCTGGGCGGCGGCGGAACGGTTTCCTTGAAAACCGATCCGCAGGGAAAAACGCTCAGTTCGGCGTTGCTAAGAATGCAGGTCGAAGTGGACAGTTTGTAACCAGCGCTTTAGAAATAGCTTGAAAATAAGATTCCCAAACTATTTTCACCGCAGAGACGCCGAGAACGCAGAGGAAACGCAGAGACTCTTGTAAAACCTCTGCGTAACCTCTGCGACACTCCGCGCCTCTGCGGTGAAAGGGAAAAGTTAAGTTCAAGCCATTTCTTAGCAGCCACCCTTTTTCAACGTTCGGCCAGCGGCAATCGGAACGCAGCCATTTGTTCGCCATTGCGAACCAGCAACAGGTCGCGCACCAGCGCCGGGTGATTCCAGGTTTTGCCTTCGATGGCTTTGAATCGGGCGACTTCCGTGAATTGGTCGGGGGTCGCCGACACCAGCGCAATGTCGCCCTCTTCCGACAACACCAACAGCAAATCCTGATCGGGCAGCAGAACGAGTTGGCCATTGCCGTAACGCCCGCCTTTCCATTTCCGCTTGCCGTTTTCAATGTTGATGCTCGCCAGAATGTTGCCGTCAAAGCCGTAGGCGTGGCCCTTATGAACGACGAAGTCGTTGAAATACGGTTTCAAACCATTTGAAGTCCATAGCTCTTTCACGCTCCATCCGTCGGTTCCCTGCGTGACCGCAATCCGGCGTGAGGCATTTGTGGTTCCGCCTGTGCTGATCAGGATGTCGCCCCCGCCAAGCAGCGCCGGTTGCACAATGGTATTGCCCGCCCAGGCGTGTTCCCACAACACTTCCCCGGTCGCTGGCGCGACGCTGGTTGCTCCGTCATCGCTCAGCAACAGAATTTGCGGGATTCCGGCAATGGTCGTTCGATGCGGCGAACTGTAGCTGCCGCTGTGCGCCGGGCCGAACCAGCGCGGTTTGCCGGTGGCGCGATCGTACCCGACCAGTTTGCCAGCCGCAGCAACGATGACGACGTCGCCAACGATCAACGGCGAACTTGAAAATCCCCAGCCCGGCACTTTCGTGTTGCTGTCGGTTGCCACGTTGCGTGACCAGATGACTTTGCCGGTCGCGGCATCCAGAACATTCAAAATTCCGGTTGCGCCAAATGCGTAAACGCGCCCATTGCTCAGCGTAGGCGTTGCGCGTGGCCCGGCACCGCCGTTGGATTCATAAAATCGCGCGGGATCGCGGTGCCGCCAAACCGGTTCGCCAGTGGAGACTTTATAGCAGGCGACAATTTCTTCGTCGCCGCGCTGTTCCTGTGTGTAAAGCAAATCGCCGCGCACCGCGAACGATGACCAGCCGGGGCCGACGGGACGACGCCACACCTCAACCGGCGGCGATGCCGCCCAGTTGGTTTTGATCTGCACGCCACGAATAATGCTGTCGCGGTTTGGGCCACGAAAGCCCGGCCAGTTGGCTTGGGCCTCTGAAGCGGCGGGGTCTGGTGTCGGTGT
>JAEUQP010001104.1 GCA_016789645.1 Acidobacteriota bacterium
GATTCTGGATTACCGTAAATTCAAAATTCAGAATTCAAAACCCAAAATTCATCGAATCCCGCCAACCGTTTGTTGCCAACTGATTGTTCGGCGCAACACAGTTAACCGTGCGCGGTTGCCTGCTTCCAGCAGTCCGTCCAACTGATCGGCAATGGCGGTCAACAGTTGGAACGCGAAATCTCCGGCGTGCGTTGTGACGTGGGCGTAATACCCAAGCTGGACGGTTCCGGTTTTGTCTTGGTGAAATTCGCGGACTTCGTCGGCGGTCATGGTTTCGACCTGAGCATTGATCGGCAACACCGCGCGCGGCACGCCGTGGAAGCTCTTCTGCGATTCGCGCCAGCCGAGCAGCAATATTCCAATCATTACGCCTTGTTCGTTCAGATAATCGGGACTGAAGACTGAATTCAACTCAGGCGGCGTCGAAAGGCGCGGACCGTAGTTGCCAAATTCGGGATTGATGAGTTGCGAGTTGTAGATCACGCCAACGACTTCGCTCGCGCCAACAGCCACTTTGACGAACTGCGCGAAGCCGTAATCTTCGGTTTTGGGCGCTTCGTTGGTTTCAAACGAATCCAGAATCCGCGCCAGATAATCCACGTGAGAATTCGATTTGACGATTTTGGCGATTAGCATAAATCCATTCCGTTAATTATTTGATTTTGCCCGGCCCCCACAACGCGCGACCGGATTTGACTCCTGTGTGGTCACCGTCTTTCAGCACTTGTTTTCCGTTGACGAACACGTGGCGCATGCCGACAGCATACTGATGGGGTTGTTCAAAGGTCGCGCGGTCGGCAATTGTCTTCGGATCGAAGACCACCACGTCCGCGAAATACCCGACTTTCACTAATCCGCGCCGTTCCAGCCCCAGGTTTGTCGCGGGCAGATGGCTCAACCGCCGAACGGCTTCTTCCAGCGAAATCACCTTTTCTTCGCGGACGTATTTGCCCAGCAAGCGCACAAAATTTCCGTACGCGCGCGGATGCGTTGAAGATTTCAGAAAGACGCCTTCCGCTGCCATTGAACCACCGTCGGAGCCAAACGACACCCACGGGAGTTTGATCTGCTTTTTCAGGTTTTCTTCGTCCATCATGAAATACACAGTGCCGACGCGCGATTGATCTTCCACCACCAAATTCATAATCGCATCGGTCACCGATTCACCGCGAAGCCTGGCCACTTCGGCCAGCGTTTTGCCCGTGTATTGCTTCAGGCGTTCGTTTTTGAACCCGACCAGAATGACCCGGTCAGCAGATCCGGCAGCTAAAAACAGATTTTCCCATTTGTCCGATGGCGTCAGGATTTCTTCGGCGATTTTTTTTCGCGTGGCTGGGTCTTTTAACCGTTTGAACGCGGCTTCGTATCCGCCATCCAACACCCACGGCGGCATTGCCGCGTCGAGCCCGGTCGAACCCGCCGGATAGGTGTACATATCGGCAGTGATTTTCAAGCCTTGTTTTCTGGCCTTTTCAATCAGAGCGATGGCGGTGTCCATCTTCGGCCAATTCGATTTGCCCGCGGCTTTCAGGTGATAAATCTCAGCAGGGATGTTTGCTTCGCGAGCAATGCGGATCAACTCTTCGATGCCTTCGATCAGGCGATTTCCTTCGCTGCGCATGTGAGAAATGTATTTGCCTTTGTACTGAGCGGCGACTTTGCAGAGTTCAATCAGTTCTTCAGTCGGAGCGTAAAACGCTGGCGCGTAAATCAGCGAAGAACCTATGCCCAAAGCGCCAGCCTGCATTTCCTGTCGAACCAGTTCGCGCATTCGTTGCATCTGTTCCGGCGTAGCCTTTTTGTCTTCCAGCCCAATGACGTGTTCGCGGATGGTGGTCGCTCCAATGAACGAAGCGACATTCGGTGATACGCCACGCCGTTCCAGGAATTGCAGATACTCGGCCAGCGTCGTCCATTCGATGTCGAATTTCAGGTCGCCCTGTTCGGCTTTGGCGCGTTGTTTCATTTCATTGCTGAGCGGCCCCATCGAACTGCCTTCGCCGAAAATTTCCGTCGTCACGCCTTGTTTGATGTCGCCCATCGAACGACCATCCACAATCAAATCTTCCACTGCCCACGACAGCATGTTGATGAAGCCGGGAGCGACGGCCAGACCATTCGCATCCACCACTGTGCCAGCTTTGGCAGATTTCAGATTGCCAATGGCAACGACTTTATCGGCGATGATGGCCACGTCAGCGCGGCGCGGCTTGCCGCCGCTGCCGTCATACAGCGTGCCGTTCAAAATCAACACGTCGTAACGCTGTTGCGCTCCAGCGCCGGAATTTGATTGCAGGGCGAACAACAGAAGCGCCGCCAGAAAACATAGTTTCCGCATAAATCCTCTCGCTTGTCGGATGGAGTCAATTACTACGATTGAGCGGATGATAGCCAGCCCAGCCCGTGTTGGAAAGCAGGTCAACGATAACTACTGATTTTGCCTGTCTTGACAGAGCTTCGCGGCGTCAGTACCATCCGGCTTCTTTTTTGGCGCACGGAAACCCAATGAGCAAGCGTCAGCAGGCAAAAGCAAGCGAAATGGCTTCGGCAGATTCGCTTCAGGATTTGAATTCGCTCGATCAGTTTTTTATGGGCTTTGCTCTGGCAGAAGCCCGGCGAGCAAAAGACGCTGGCGAAGTTCCCATTGGCGCTGTTGTGGTGATTGATAAGCAGATTGTCGGAAGCGGGCATAATCAGCCGATTGGGTTGAATGATCCAACGGCTCACGCTGAAATTCTGGCTATGCGGCGAGCGGCGGAGCGAATCGCCAACTACCGTTTAACCGAAGCCACGCTGTACGTCACCATTGAGCCTTGCGCAATGTGCGCTGGTGCGATGGTCAACGCCAGAATCAAACGTCTGGTGTATGGCGCAACCGAAATCCGGGCAGGCGCGGTGGATTCGGTCTTCCAAATCTGCACCAACAGTTCTTTGAATCATCAGGTCGAAGTTACTTCTGGCATCAGAGCGGACGAATGCCGCGAATTGATGCAGGCATTTTTCAAGCTAAGACGTAAAACTAAAGTTGAGAATTCAACCGAACCATTGCCGGAGTAACTGAAACAAACAATTTTCTGCGGAGAGGTGCGAGAGTGGCTGAATCGGGCGGTCTCGAAAACCGTTGTACTCTAACGGGTACCGTGGGTTCGAATCCCACCCTCTCCGCCATTACGTT
>JAEUQP010001111.1 GCA_016789645.1 Acidobacteriota bacterium
AGCTTCGGTGTGAAGGAGTACGTCAACTGGCCCCAGCACGTGAAACTGTTGGTGCAGATTTATGAAGACGACGGCGTGTGCGATCACCGTATGGCCAAAGAAATTTTTGACAGAACCAACCTGCCCGCCAGCGAAAAAGACTTTGTCATGCTGCGCAGCGAACGCCGATTCAATTACACGCTCAATGCGGAACATGGAACGCCTTCGACCGGCAGCGATGAAAACGCGTTGGATTATTTCGGCGTGTATCGGATGTTCGACGCGTTGGCGGATTATGCGTTCAACGGCAACGCCACCGGGAAGCAAATCGCACTTGGCAACGGCAGCGCCGAACAGCGATTTATGGGCAAATGGCCAGACGGTCAGCCGGTGCGCGAAATGCTGGCCGGAGATTGCATCCCGATCACGCGCTCGTCCGGTTCGTTTTTGTTTCCGAACTTCGGTTCGACGATGAGCTTAACAACGGTGTCTTCCGCCAGTTTGAAACCCGAAGCCGTTGCGCCGGATTCGCTGGTGTCGGCTTGGGGGACGAACTTTTCAGCTTTTCCGATGCCTGCCGATGGCGCGCCGCCGTTGACGCTGAATGGCACCAGTGTGCGCGTTAAAGACAGCACTTGTGTCGAACGTTTCGCACCGCTCTTTTTCGTTTCGCCGACGCAGATCAATTATCTGATTCCAGCAGAAACCGCGCCGGGAGCGGCTACGGTATCTGTCTTCAACGAGGCTGGAGCAGTTTCCATCGCCACAGTGCAAATCAACAAAACCTCGCCGGGATTATTCGCCGCGAATGCCAATGGGCAAGGTGTCGCAGCGGCTTCGGTGTTTCGCATCAAAGCCAATGGTCAGCAACTCTTCGAAAAAGCCGTGCAGTTCGATGTCGCTCAAAACCGGTACGTCGCATTGCCGATTGATCTGAGCATCCCCGGCGATCAGGTGTTTTTGATGCTGTTTGGCACGGGGCTTCGTTATCGCAATTCGCTGAGCACCGTGACGGCGGCCATCGGCGGAACTCCGGTTGAAGTGCTGTACGCTGGTCCGCAGGGAGATTTTCTCGGTCTGGATCAGGTGAATCTGCGATTGCCGCAAGCTTTGACCGGGCGTGGCGAAGTGGATGTTGTGTTGATGGTTGACGGCAAAGCCGCCAATTCGGTCAAGGTCAGGTTCAAATAATCGGGCGAACTCAGCGTTTGCTTGCCTGCGTTCTTACAAGTCCAGATTGCCGCGAAGTTTGGCAATGTCGCGCTGCGGCGGCGCGCCAAATAACTTTTTGTAATCGCGGCTGAAATAAGCTGGGTCTTCATAACCAACGCGATATCCGGCGCTGGCTGCATCCAGGTCTTCGCCAAGCATCAGGCGGCGCGCTTCCTGCAAGCGGATTTGTTTTTGAAACTGCAACGGACTCATCGCCGTGACGGATTTGAAGTGGTGATGAAAGCTGGAAAGGCTCATGCCGAGTTCATGAGCGATCTCGTCTATGCGAACTGCCTGGTTGAAGTTTTTGCGCAGGTAACCAATGGCTTTGGAAATGCGGCGTGTGTCACCTGCCGAAGTCAGCAAATGACTGAGCCGCGCGCCTTGCCCGCTCACCAAAAGCCTGAACACGATCTCTTTGATGATTAGCGGCGCCAGCACCTTGCGTTCAGTTGGCGCGTCCAGCAATCGAACCAATCTGACCGCCGCATCCAGCAAATCGG
>JAEUQP010001159.1 GCA_016789645.1 Acidobacteriota bacterium
TTTGGCGTCGTTTTATCGCAAATGTTTCTGGTCGGATTTTTGTCGTCGAAAATCGTCAAAGGCAAACGCGGTGATTTCATCTTTGAAATTCCGCCGATTCGCGTGCCGGTCTTCAAAAACGTCTGGACGAAAACCCGTTACCGCATGAAATGGTATTTGAAAGAAGCGCTGCCGCTGTTTTTGCTTGGCACGCTGATTTTGTTCGTCCTGGATCGCGTCAAAGTGCCCACGCCGTGGGGACGATTGAGCGGGCTGGATATGATTAACAACTCACTGGCGCCGCTGGTAACCGGCGTGCTGGAACTTCCCGAAAAAACGGCGCAGGTTTTAGTGCTGGGATTTTTGCGACGCGATTACGGCGCGGCAGGTTTATACGACATGGTCGGGCAAAATTTGCTGACGCCGGTGCAAATCGTTGTCTCATTGATCGTGCTGACACTGTTCATTCCCTGCGTCGCCAACTTCTTTATGATTATCCGCGAACAAGGTTTGAAAAAGGCTCTGGTCATTTTGGCGTTCATTACTCCGTTCGCCATCGCCGTTGGCGGAGCGGTCAATCTGATTCTGCGAGTTTTGAAAATCAACTTTTAATTGTATGCACAACTGGCTCTCTCAAGACATTGTCGAAGTTCTGGAATCGGTCTGGACAAACGAAGAACGCGGCTCAGCCGATGTTGAAACGATTGCTGACCACGCCAAAACCGAAGTCACAGAAGAATTGTTGGCCGACTGCGAACGCGAAGGCTATCTGACGCGCAACAGTAGCGGAGAAATCCGCTTGACGCCGCTTGGTCGCCAAACCGCCGGAGAAATCATTCGCCGCCATCGGCTAGCCGAGCGATTGGTCGTTGACGTGCTGGGCATGACCTTGGAAGAAAGTGAAGCCGACGCCTGCGAATTTGAACATTTGCTGGCGCGCGGCGTGACCGATGCTATTTGCACGCTGCTTGGTCATCCGCGATTCTGTCCGCATAACCATCCGATCCCCGAAGGCGATTGTTGCCGCCAAGCCGAAGATCACGTCAACTCGCTGGTGGCTTCGATTGACCGGCTGGAAGTCGGCGAGCAAGCGCAAGTCGCGTATGTCAGCGCCGCCAATTTTCCGCGCATTCGCAAACTTTCTTCATTCGGCATCACGCCCGGAGTCCCGATCAAAATCAAACAGAAATTTCCCAGTTTCGTCATTCAATGCGATGAAACTCAAATTGCACTGGAAAACGACATTGCCCGCGACATTTACGTTTGGCGAAAAAGCGACAACCAATAATCTGAATCGCTCGGTGGCAAATTGAACTTTTGCCACGGCGGCTTCGTTACCGCGACTGAAAATACACCTTTCATATCACCCGGAGGAATTTATGAGCGCGGAATTCATGGCAACGATGGGCGACGGCAGCGGATACTACACCTTCGAACACGACTTGATTCGCCAGGTCGCCTGCGACGCAGACCACATTCGTTTGCGGTTGGCCGATGCGCTGGAACAGATGGGTTATCGAGTGTTGAATGACAATCCCATCCAGGCCAAACGCAGCGCTAAAAACGGAGCGGCTTCCGGTTGCTCCTCGAACATTCTGGATTATCAAACCACGCTCAATGTCGGCATTAAATCCGTCGGCCCCAGCCTGTCGCGCGTAACCTTTGCGTACGAGATCAAAGGCGTCTACTCCGGCTATATGAGCAAAGGCGATCACAATACGCTGACACGTGAAGCCGAAGCGATCATTGCAATCGCAATGGCCAAAACGGCGGCGGCTCATTGTTCGACGTGCGGAGCCGAAACCGCAGGCAGCACGCGGTTTTGCCGTAAATGCGGCGCGCCATTGAACGTCACGGCTCCGGCAGAAACAGAAGTGTTGCGGCTGATGTCCGGCGCGAACTCCAGCCAGCAAAACCTGGGAACAGGATTGTTCTTTTTGTTAATTGCCGGAGCTTTACTGTTGATCTTGCCGTTTGGCAGCGCCGATCCGATCAAATTCGCCAAGCTGGTGCGTATCCTTGGCATTGTTTCGTCGTTGCTTGGCGGGACTGGATTGGTGATGCTCCTTTACGGCTGGCACAAACTTCGCCAACTGGTCAACCAGCCAATCGAACAGGATTCGCTGCCAACTCTGCGCCGTAACTTTGTCGAAGGCGTCCACGTTCCGAACACCAACGAATTGCCGCCCGCTTCCATTCAACATCCTGTCACTGAAGCCACGACCGACTTGCTGCACCACGAAGTCAAACGAGCCAGCTAAACAACAAAAAGGGCGAGATTAAACTCGCCCTTTTTGCTTTCATCATTTTCTGGTTCGGTTTTAGTTCGCCGGTTTGTTGAACTTGGCGTCTTCAACCGTAGCGTTGTGTTTGATCTCTTCCATTTTGATGGTCATCGAAAACATCGGCGTGACCTGCTTCAGCGTGTGCGGAATGTTCACTCCGTCCACCATTTTGTAGTCGGACATATAGGCTTCAATCGCCATTTTGCCCTGCGGCGAATCACGTTCTGAATCGGTGCGAATCAACAAACCGGTGGTCGTGTCGAAATACAGTTTTTCCGCGCTTCCTTCATTCGGTACAGCTTCGACCAGATAAGCTTCGGCAGTTCCGACCTTTTCCTTGCTTTTGACGGTCATCTTGGAATAGTGGGACTTCATGTTGATGGTTTGATAAAAATCGGCGTCGCGTTTTTGCGCAGCCAACTCTTCGCCAGCCAACTCTCGCAATCCGGTTTGCGGATTGCTGTCCCAGGCTTTGGTTCCGTCAAAAATTTGCTGGACGGTTCCGAATCCGGGAATTTCAATCACCGTTGCGGTTTTGTTCGGCGCTTTGGCAAAGCTCTGGAACCCACCGCTGATGCCCATGGATTCAATCTCGAACGTGCCTTTGGCAGTGCGCGAAGTCAGCTTTTGAATCGCTTCTTTGCCTCCGCAGGCTTTGACATATTTGTCCAGGATTTCGTCCACTGTCGGCAACGCAGCCGCTGGTTTAGCATCCGGCTTCGGTCCTTCGGCTTTTTTATCCTGCGCCGCCACCGACAAGGTAGCCATCAAGGCAAAAACTAACATCAAGACAATTTTCTTCATAAGGTTCATCCTTTCCGATTTGGGTCACAAGCTGTGAGCTTGCGCCACTTTTGTAATACGAACGTCATCTGACTGCACGTTCGCGTTTTTGCAATCGAGCCAATTGCTCAATTGCGGTTTCCAATTGTGCGTCGCGTCCATTTAACAAACTGGCGCGATTCCATTTCACCTCAACATCCGGCGTCACGCCTCGCCCTTCGATCAACACACCTTTCGGCGTTTTGAAATCGGCGATGGCGAATTGAAACAAAGCGCCCGTCGGCAGCTTTTGAAACACTGAGGGCAGACAAGCTCCGGCGCTGGATTCACCAATCACAACCGCGCGCCCCAGTTCCTGCATTCCGCCGGAAAACACTTCGCTGGTTGAAGCGCTCAGGCCGTCAATCAAAATTGCCACCGGACCAAGATAAGCATTCTGTTGCGGGAAAATCGCGAACTTCAATTCGCTCGTGCGCATTTTCATCGTGCCAAGCACGCCACTTTTATCAGAAAGCCGCCCGGCGATGCCAGTCGCAATTCCCGCCACACCGCCGGGATTGCCGCGCAAATCAATCACGATTGCTGCCGCGTCACGAAGTTCAACAAACGCCGCACGAATTTTTTCCGAAATCGGCGTCGTGAAAATATTGAAGCGAATGTAGCCAATGTTGCCCGGCAAACGTTTCCATTCAAATTCGGTGTATTGCGGAGGAAAATTTCCCAGGCGCGGCGACAATTCACCGCTCAGCTTTACGCGAGCGACAGTCGCCACTTGTTCATGGTTCTTTCCGTCCAGAAACATGAGCTTCACAGAACTGCCCGGCTCGCCGTTGATTTCGCGCAGCACACGGCGAGTGGAATGCAACAGGCGAATCTTTTCTGACAAATCGCCTTTGCCCGGTTGCACAACCAATTGTTCAACTTTCGTTTCGCCAACCTGTTTGATGACGAATCCAGGACGCAACCCGGCTTGTGCGGCTGGCGAATTGGCTTCGACGCGGACGATCACCGC
>JAEUQP010001160.1 GCA_016789645.1 Acidobacteriota bacterium
GACGTTGATCCGGTACCGCGCAAACACAATCGTTTTGCCATGTACCTGGATGGCCGCTGGTATGGATTGAAACTCCACAGCGATGTCACCAGGCGCATGAAAGTCACCGACCGGCTGGATGTCAGCGTGTTGCAGGATTCGTTGCTGGCTCCGGTGCTGGGCGTGCAAGACCCGCGCACAGACAAACGCATTGATTTCATTGGCGGCATTCGCGGCACGCGCGAATTGGAACGATTGGTCAACGAAGGCAAAGCCGCCGTTGCCTTTTCCATGTTCCCGACTTCGCTGGACGAACTGATGGAAATTTCTGACGCGGGCGAAATCATGCCGCCGAAATCCACTTGGTTTGAGCCGAAGTTGCGGGATGGACTGTTAAGCCACTTAATCTGAGTAGACAGTAGTCAGTAGTTGAAAGCGTAAAGTTTGTGTTGATAGCCACATCTCAATACTGAATGGTACTGAACGCTTCTGACGACAAAACTACTGTCTACTGTCTACTGTCTACTGTCTACTTCCATGAAAATTCTGATCGCTGACAAATTCGAGCAAAGCGGGATTGACGGACTAAGGGCCTTTGGCTGTGAAGTCATCAGCAATCCCGACCTGAAAGATGACGCGCTGGCGGCGGCCATCTGTGACACCGGAGCCGATGTGCTGGTTGTGCGTTCGACCAAGGTCAACGAAGCCGCGCTGGACGCGGGCAAGTTGCGGCTGGTCGTTCGCGCCGGAGCCGGGTTCAACACGATTGATGTCAAAGCGGCTTCGGCGCGCGGCATTTACGTGTCGAACTGCCCGGGCAAAAACTCGGTTGCCGTTGCTGAATTGGCTTTCGCACTGATCTTGGCGCTGGATCGCCGCATTGCCGACAACGTTGCCGAGTTGCGCGCGGGCAAATGGAACAAAAAAGAATTCGGCAAAGCCGCCGGACTGAAAGGCCGCACATTGGGGTTGATCGGGCTTGGTCAGATTGGCCGCGAAATGATCACCCGCGCTCAAGCGTTTGGCTTGAACGTCATCGGCTGGAGCCGAAACCTGACGCCGGAAAAAGCCGAAGAGCTTGGCATTCAGTACCGCCAGACGATTCTGGAACTCGTTCACGAAGCCGACATCATCAGCTTGCATGTGGCGCTGACGCCGGACACGCGCAGCTTCATCAATGCCGACATCTTTGAAGTGATGAAACCCGGCACGATTTTCATCAACACGGCTCGCGCCGAAGTTGTGGATCAGGACGCGCTGACGCAAGCCGTCAAAACCAAACACATCCGCGCGGGGCTGGATGTGTTTGCCAACGAACCAACGACGGCGACCGGCGAATTCAGTGACGACATCGTCCACCTGCCCGGCATTTATGGCACGCATCACATTGGCGCTTCGACCGATCAGGCTCAGGAAGCCATCGCCGCCGAAACTGTTCGCATCATTCGTGAATTCAAAGACACCGGCGCAGTTCCGAACGTCGTCAATCTGGCGGATCGAACTCCGGCGACGCACAAACTGGTCGTTCGCCACAAAGACCGCCCCGGCGTGTTGGCTCATGTCCTGAACGAAATCAAAGCCGCCAATATCAACGTTCAGCAAATGGAAAACATCGTCTTCGCCGGAGCCGAAGCGGCCATTGCCCGCATCGAACTCGACGGCACGCTGGAACCGGAAACCATGGATCGCATCCGCTCCGGCAATGCCGACGTGATCGAAGCCAGTCTTCTTTCATTAACTTGATTTTTCACGCCAAGCAGCAAAGGAAGATTCGACTTTGCCTCTTGGCGACTTTGCGTTAATTCATTTTTCCAAGGGAGTTATTTTCAGATGTCCGAACGCATTTTTAACTTCAGCGCAGGCCCGGCGGTGTTGCCGGAACCCGTCTTGAAACAAGCTCAACGCGATTTGTTCGCTCTGCCCGGCGTAGGCATGTCGGTGCTGGAAATCAGCCACCGCTCAGCGGCTTTTGAACAGATCATTGCCGAAGCCGAAGCCGACCTGCGAAAGCTGGTTGGTATTCCAGACAATTACAAAGTGCTGTTTCTGCAGGGCGGAGCCAGTCTGCAATTCACGATGATTCCGATGAACTTGCTGCCGAAAGGCGCTTCTGCCGATTACGTGCTGACCGGCAGTTGGGGACAAGGCGCGATCAAGGAAGCCAAAAAGCTCGGCACCGTGCGCGAAGCCGCGACCACCGCTGACACCAATTTCAACCGGCTGCCGAAATCCGAAGAGATCAAACTCGATCCGAACGCGGCGTATGTTCATTACACCTCGAACGAAACGATCTTCGGCGTGGAATTTCAGGAAGACATGAATTTCGGCGGAGCGCCGCTGGTGTGCGATATGTCGTCGGATTTCATCAGCCGCCCGATTGATGTCACGAAGTACGGCCTGATTTACGCCGGAGCGCAAAAGAACGCAGGCCCCGCCGGAGCGACCATCGTCATCATCCGCGAAGATTTGCTGGAACGCGTTCCCGAAAACTTACCGGCGACGCTGGATTACAAGAACCTGGTCAAGAACGGTTCGATGTACAACACGCCGCCATGCTTTGCGATTTACATCTGCGGACTGGTGTTCAAATGGGCGCTGAACGACATTGGCGGGCTGGAAAAAGTGCAGGCGATGAACCAGGAAAAAGCCGCGATTTTGTACAAAGCCATTGACGCTTCGGACAATTACTACCGCGGCCACGCCGAAGCCGATTGCCGCAGCTTGATGAACGTCACCTTCCGTCTGCCCAGCGAAGACCTGGAAAAGAAATTCATCAAGGAAGCCACCGCAGCCGGGCTGGACGGTTTGAAAGGCCATCGTTCCGTCGGAGGCTTGCGCGCTTCGATCTACAACGCCTTCCCGAAAGCTGGCGTGGAAAAACTGGTCGAATTTATGGCCGACTTCCAAAAGAACAACGGCTAACCCAGATTCAAAACCCAACTGCCCGGCAGACTGAACAGTTTGCCGGGCAGTTTTGTTTTTTTAATAGCTTGAGAACGCGCCCTAAATTTTATTGGCAGGATTTGATGACTACAGGGTTGATGCTTGTCGCAGGCCCCCATTGGGCAATAGCACATCCCCATGTAAATCCCCAATCCCCTATTTTGGTGTTATTGGGAGGGCATGGTTCTGGGACATAACAAACATCTTTTTTACATTTTTTATTGCCTGGTCCATTTGCATCTGCAATCCAACCGTTGGGGCATTTGATCTCGCCGCCAGTTGCGCAACAATTAACAGAGTTCGTCTGAGCAATACGCCAATCTCTGGTTCCTACTTTTGAGTAAGCCCTAAAGGTATAGCCCCCAGGTTTTCCATAGCAGTTTTGACAGACCCAATTGTCATCCATAAATTTTGATGAATCTTGCTCAGCCAACTTTGAACAACGCGCTTGGCAATCTTTTTGGTTATCTTCATTTTGAGGGAATGTGCCGTAATAAGTGTGAATAGTTCCATAATCAATACATGCATCGGGAACTTCCGAAGGGTTGGAACCAATATCCCTCGAACCTCTACAAAAGCAGCGGGCCTCTGCTGCCGAAGACTTATCTTTTACCAATAAGTCTGCTTTAGCATTAATAACTGGTGATAACTTGTTGTTGACATTGCTTGCTGCTTTGGCTTGGGAAATACTTTTGATGGCCAAGATTCCGAGGCTAGCAATTGCGAATGTAACAAGTGTCAGGGTAACAATTCGAAGCTTCATGAGTTTTCTCCTTAACTCGATTGTGTGAAAATCTAGCCTACATTTCTATTGGCTGGATTTGCTGAATCTTGAGATTATTCTTTCAAGCCCGCACTGGTCTTCGGCAAATGGCAAAGAATAAATTTACTTGGCGTCTCCGCAGGTACACCAAGAAATTGAACTACCATCACGAGCGATAGCAGCAGGCGTCTTCTGGCAGGTACAATTAGGATCAATATTTTTGCAGTTACCCATGTAAGGGAAGCACCCACTTTGTACTTTCCAGGTGTCGGCGTTTAGAAGGCTTTGTTTTTTTTCGCCATTATCCTTGAGATGTTTGACAAGCTTATCAATGTCCTCTTTGGTTTGTTTATAAACCATGACGCTGCCATCCTTGAGAGTCCGTTCAGCAACAAATCTTACTCTGGACTGATTTTGCATATTGATCGGATTCCCATTGGTATCTACATATTTAGTTTGCTTGGTTTCTTGGCCTTTATTGGGTGCAACTCCTTTTTGAGCCTGACCATTGAGCGGCACAAAAAGAGCGACGGCAAAAAGCAAAGCAGGAAATAGAGATTTTGTATTCATAAGTGACTCCTTAATTGGACGTGTCCATTCTCAATGTGGGTAAAGCCGAGATTAGCGATGCGGTTTTACCGTTAAAAAGCTACTTGCAACTTGGGCTACACATCACCTTCATTGAAGATGGATAAGACTTAGTCGCATCTAGCGTGATAGCGCATTTAGGGCATTTCTCGTTGAATACCTTCATTTGGCCTTTTGAAGGAGGACAAGAAGCTGGGTTTCCATCATCCAAGCAAGCAAAGGAAAA
>JAEUQP010000985.1 GCA_016789645.1 Acidobacteriota bacterium
TTTTCGGGCAGCAGCGGATACTTGCTGACCGTTGCGCAAGGCACGTCGTTGCAGGATTCAGGATTGCCCAGCAGTTTTGGCGTCCGTCAGCCGGGATTGATTGAGCGAAGGAAGTGGTGATTGCGGCTTGGCTGAATGAGCTGGCTGAAATCGAATCAAAACAGCGAACGAAATTCCTCGATGATGGAATTTCGTTCGCTGTCGTGTTTTACAGCTCGTGTTTTACAGATTGATGTAATTGGGGCCGCCGCCGCCTTCGGGCGTGACCCAATCAATGATCTGGTACGGATCCATGATGTCGCAGGTCTTGCAGTGGACGCAGTTGGAGAAATTGATCTTCGGGCGGCGTCCACCTTCCACTTCTTCCGGTTCGTACACTGCCGCCGGGCAAAAGTATTGGCAAGGATTGCCGTATTCAACCGTGCAGCGTTCGATGCAGATGTTGGTATCCAGCACTTTCAAATGCGGCGGCTGGTCTTCGTCGTGTTCGGTGCCGGAGCGGAACACGTCCGAGACTTTTTCAAACGTCAGTTTGTTGTCGCACTTTTGTGGTTCGGCCTGAACAAATTCGCCCGCCTGTTTTGGCCAGCGGTTGTAATAGTGCTGCTTTTTCATGTGCTCGTGGCCCGCTTCGACGCGAATGTCACCGAACAGTCCGAAGCCTTTGGTCGGAACTTGAAAGCCTGATTCGATCAATCCCCAGATGCGTCCGTGCCGAAACGCCTGGTGGAAATTGCGAACTTCGTACAGTTCTTTGTGGATGTAGCTGGTTTTGACTTTCGCATCGAAGGCTTTCAGTTGTGCTTCATCGAATTTATCCGCCAACAGAGCTTCAAAAATGGTTTCTGCCGCCAGCATCCCGGACTTCATGGCCATGTGAATGCCTTTTAGCTTTTGCGAATTCAGGAAGCTGGCCGAATCGCCGATGATCAAAAATCCGTCGCCGTAATACTTCGGCTGCGACAGCAAACCGCCTTCGGGAATGGTTTTCGCGCCGTAATGCAGCATCTTGCCGCCTTCCAACATGGCGGCAATCGCCGGATGTTGTTTGAATTCGTTGAACAGCCGATGCGGATCAGTGAACGGATCTTGATAATCCAGGCCGACGACCAAGCCGATGTCCAGCAAGTCATTCTGCATTCCGTAAACGAAACCTCCGCCAAACACGTCATTCGGCAGCGGATACCCCAGCGTGTGCATGACGAATCCAGGCGTGACGCGGCCTTTCGGCAATTCCCAAATTTCTTTGACGCCGACGGCATAAACTTGCGGGTTTTCACCGTCGAGTCCGAGTTTCTGCACCAGCTTTTTGGTCAGCGAACCGCGCGAACCTTCGCCGAGCACGGTGACTTTGGCAAAGATGTCCGCGCCGGGCTGGAAATTGTCTTTCGGTTCGCCGTCTTTGCCGATACCTTTGTCGCCGGTGCGAACGCCAATGACTTTGCCTGCGTCGTCATAGAGCAACGAAGCGCCGGGAAATTCGGGAAGCAGCATGACGTCCGATTCTTCGACAATCGGCCCCAGCCAGCGAATCAGCTTGTTCAAACTGACCACGTATTTGCCATGGTTGTTCAGCGGCGGCGGGATGATCGGCGATTTGATCTTGCGCGTTTTGGTCAGGTACGAAACGTCTTCTTCGGTGACTTCAGATTCCACCGGAGCGCCTCGCTCTTTCCAATCGGGCATCAATTCCGTCAATGGACGCGCATCCATCACCGCGCCCGAAATCATGTGCGAACCGACTTCGCGGCCTTTTTCGATGACCGCAATGGTGATTTCGCCGAGGGCGTTGTTGTTCGTTTCGTTGTGTTTGTTGATGAGTTGACGCAGGTGCAAGGCTCCGGCCAGCGAAGCCGGGCCAGCGCCGACGAAAAGCACGTCAACTTCTAAGGTGTCGCGTTCGATGTTCTCCATAGTTTTGTTAGAGTTAGTTTTGCAGAGCGAAAAAAAAGATCGTTAAATGAGTTTCCATTCCTTTTCGAGTTCAACAATCTCTTTCAGGTAGATGTATATCAAAGAGTGAATACCACAGTTTTGAACATACTCTTCTTCAGATTCAGAAAGCTGGTAGCGTTTTCTCCCAGATGTATGGCCAGCAAAACTTAGAAAGTCTGCTTTCTTACCGAGCATTTCAAGGACTGTTTCATCAGGCCATTGGGCGGTTTCTGCATTGGCATATTCCTCAAACAATGTTCTCCACCGTGAGATAAGCTCTTTTTTATAGGCAAGCCGCTGCTTCTTTTTCTCAATATGCCAGTTCACAAATGGAGCAAGAATGGCGCCAATCAAAGCACCAATGACCGCACCTAGAAAAGGAAGTAAAATTGCCACACTGTTACTCAAAGTTAGGCGTTGTAGTTTTTTACTTCAGGCAGAAGGCAAATTTTGATGAAGACTTATTTGTCTTGCTCATAATCATCAGTAAAGATTTTTCAGGAATGAGTTGCCGCCAATAGAACTTGTTCCACAGCGACAGGTAGGCTGACTACATGAAAGCGAGCGGCAGTGAACGCGTAATCTTCACCGCTTTCGTCTAAGACTCGCAGATAGCCATGCGCCTCGGCTTCCTTGTCTCGGATCATCTGATAGAGTTTGCCGACTTCCAATGATGCTTTGTAGCCGGAGTTATCCAAACAGACAGCGAATTGCTCAGAAGATGTTTCTTTCATGGATAATCCCCAATTGCGTTCAAGCTGCCTGCAAAAAGGCTTTCTCAGCTACCTGTGGCAACTCAACTGCAACGAAGCAATCCTGCGGATAAAGATAGTCTTCACCGGATTCATCAATCACCCGAAGATTGCCATCTTCGGCAGCAAGCTCATCTGGCAGAACCTGGTAGACCTTGCGAAGCTCCAGGTCTTCGCAATCTTCGTTGTTAATGCAGAGGACGAATTGCGGTAATGATTTCTTTTTCCTGTTCATACGAATCTTTCAGTCGAGATAACGTTTGACCTTCATCTTTTTCTTGCCGATGCCGTGGGCTTCATACCAGTGAAGCTCCACTCTTCGCACTCGGCCATTTCGGAAACGGACGTTGCCGATGCCTTTCAGCTTACGCCATCGTCCTTTGCCAAACTGTCTCTGCAAACGAGCTAAGTCGCGGATTTTGCTGCCGACAGCAATTGTTTCGATGGCCGTAATTTCACTGATCAACTCGAATTTCATCGAAACGCATGCTGCCAATCGTGACTGAATGAATCAAGCTAACTGCGTTTTTTCAAACTTTACTTCGCTGCGCTCGAAGCCGCGGGATTCTGTTTGGGCGGCATTTGGAACGGATACACATCCGGCGTGACGCGGACGCCGCTGGTGAATTTGAACGGATATTTGCCGCCGCTGGGAAACGTCATTTCGACGAAGTACGCCGTGAAGCCGGCTTCGGGCTTCGCCATTTTGCCGACGTACACACCGGGTTTGACCGGTTGCAGCGTTTCGCTCTTGTAGGCTTTGCCGATGATGTCCACGCGGAAATCGCGCGCTTTTGGATTGGTCGCGTACCAGAGTTTGACTTCGGTCGGTTGGGTGACGGTGTTGACCGTGATCGAACCGTCCTTTTCAAACTTCCAACTGTAACGCGGGCGCGGAGTTCCTTTTTGCACGGATTCGTAAAAAGCGTCGAGCGTCATGGGAGCGTCCGTGCCGTCCAGGCTGTGTTTGGCGTTCGGCACGTAACGCAGATGTTTTTCGCCTTTCAAATCGTCGTAATAAAACTGCGACGAATCGGGCAAGAAGAATTCATCTCCGGTGGCGTTGATAATCAGCTTCGGCATCGTCAGCCGGTCGCGGTAACTGTACGGGTCTTCGATGTCCATCAAGGCTTTGTGCTGCGGTGTGCCCGCCCAGGGAACTGTGTTCAGGTAATCACGAACGGCAGGCGCCCAGAATCCATAAGCCCGGTAATGATGTTCCAGCGATTTTTCCAGGTTCAGGCAATCAATGACGTAAGGCACGATAGCGACAACGCGGTCATCAACGACTGCGGTTGTCCAGGTTGTCCAACCTCGTTTCGATCCGCCGCTGACAATGAACTTTTCAACCTTCGCGGCTTTCTTGCCGCCTTCGGTGCTGGCCGCAACTGAAATGATCGTATCCAGCGCGCGCACCGAAGCTTTAGTCATAGGCAACCGCAGCGGCCAGTTTTCGTCACCTGTTCGCATGAACTTTTCCCACGTGTAGGAAATGATCGCGTCTTCGTTGCGCGATTTGGTTTCGTCTTTGAAGGTCAGCGGTTCATACGGAATCATCTTCAATTCAGCAACGACGGATTTCGTCCGCACGGCCATGTCCGTAAAGATCGGTACGGGCAAGCCCGGTTCTTTGCTGTTGACCGAACCACCGGAAATGAACATAAACGCGGTCGGCGAAGCGACTTCATCCGGCTGCGTGATCGTCATCCAATGTTCCCAAATCGGTTTGTCCACTTCCTCCGCCGTGCGCCATTGCTGCGAAGTCATGCGAACCACGTAAACTGTGAACCCTTCTTTCTTGATGGTGCTCGTGATTTTGTAGCTGTAATTCGGGTCCGGTTTGTGAACATACCGATCCAGCGCGGTGACTTTTTTGCCTTTGCGAGCTTTGGCGTCACTGTGGCCGACAAAAGCTACGAAAGCCAGAAGAAGCGCAACATAACAAACGAACAAGCGGCGATTGATGGTCATGGGAAGCTCCGGTAGTGGCAATACGGGGAGCGAGCGACCTGAGCCTCTCGCAGTGTCTGCATGAAGGAAAGCTCAGGGCTCACGCTCCCCGTACCGCATCAATGTTTACTGTTTCAGTTTTTCAGCTTCGGCGGTCAGCGCCGGTACGATTTCAAACAAATCACCGACAATGCCGTAATCGGCAATTTCGAAGATTGGCGCTTCTTTGTCTTTGTTGATGGCAACAATGGTGCGTGCGCCTTTCATGCCGACCAGATGCTGAATCGCGCCGGAAATGCCAACGGCCAGATACATCTTCGGAGCGACGGTTTGGCCCGAAGAACCAATCTGCCGATCCATCGGCAACCATTCGTTGTCGCAAATCGGACGCGAAGCGGCGATTTCGGCTCCCATCGAATCGGCCAATTTCTTGACGATTTCGATGTTCTTCTGCTC
>JAEUQP010001172.1 GCA_016789645.1 Acidobacteriota bacterium
GGGTTTTTCAAAATCTGATAGCTGTCGTCATACACAAACTCTCCGCCGAGCGAGTTCAAAAACACGACCAGCGTGATGGACAGAATCAACAGCACGGCGTTGCGTTCCGATTTGCCGGGTTTGATGGAAAACGATGGCGAATCAGGTTCGCGCGAAATCTGTCGTGCAGGCGCGGGCGTTGCAGCAGTTTGTTGCGGCTCGGCTTGCGGAGTTTCCGCCAAATCAGCCGGTTGAGTTTGCGATTTGATATGAGCCGGAAGTTTCTTTTTGCCTTTTGACTTCATGGAAACGGGACGACCTCCTGCGTGCGCGTTTTCTTCGGTTCGGAATTTCGGTTTGGATTTGGCCTCTGTGCCGATACGTCTGGTATGATGCGAGGCCTGCAAGGTATACCCGCAAAGACTCCAGGGTTCAAGAGCTTCATCGAAAGAGAAACTTATGGCGAAAAAGAATATTCATAAGCAGAACACTGGCTCGCAAGTGACGAGCAATTCATCAAATACAAATCAGGTTGTCGTCAACCAGACTGTTAAAATTCAAGGCGCGAAAAACTGGATCGCTCCGCTGGCTATGGTCGTGATGCTGGGCGCGGCAGCGGCGATTTACTTTTATGGCGACACGCTGTTCGGCAAATCCGGTTCATCGGCAAGTTCCGACCCCGACATGGGATTGAAAGAACCGATCAAAATGAACATCGCCCAGGCGGTGATGGTCACTGTTGAACTGGATTTCGGCAGACCGGCAACCATTGCCGAAGGCATTCAGGAAATCGAGCGCGGCTATCAACCTGATCCGGGACAGCAAGGACGCACCTTTGCCATTCTGGATGCGTACGGCGAAATGACTCCCGAAGGCAAATTGCACATGTCCATGCACGTCAGCAGCGAAAAACCCGGAATGGGTTGGCTGAAGTTCAAAAAAACCGGTGAAATGTTATGGCGCGGGCGATTCGGCAATCCCGGTGACGCTCCGGCAGGAACAAAAAGTTTGACGATCATGATGGACAACGGCACGGGAGGAAATTATGTGTTGGACGGCGGGCGTGGAGGCAGTTCGGCGCTGGATGTGTATCTGCAAAACTCGCAACAGAGGCTGCGCGATGTGTGGCCGGATGGTTCGGAACGCGAATTCACCTTCATTTACAGCGCCTGTGGTTGTCCGGTGAAAGCCAAAGTGCGTCGCGTGGGCGACCGTACGCAACGGACTTCGGATTTGCCCGTGATCTTCCCTGATGACCCGGCGGCGGTGCAGACCATTGCCGGGCTGATGAAGTGGTAACAGCAAATTGTTGGATGCGCTCAGGCGCGATGTTCGTAAGCCACCGCGCCTGCGCGAACAGTGAACCCGACGGAAAAATCCGGCTTCAACACAGCCAGGTCGGCGTCTTTTCCAATTTCGATGGAGCCTTTGCGGTCGGCCACTCCGCAAGCGCGCGCCGGAGCCAACGACGAAGTGTGTGCCGCATCAATCAAACTCATTCCGGTAAAATCCATGGCGTTGCCAACGGCACGGTTCATCGTCAGCACTGAACCGGCGATGGTTACGCCGTCCATCAACGTGCAAAGCGGTCCGCGCACCTGAATCTGAAAATCGCCCAGCGTGAATGTGCCATCGCCTACGCCCTGAGCCGCTGTCGCATCAGTAATCAACGTCACGCCGTCGCGGCCTTTGGCGTGCCAGGCCAATTGCGCCATTCGCGGATGCACATGCACACCGTCGCAGATCAATTCCGCTTGAATGCCCGGTTCGTTCAATACCGCAGAAGCCAAGCCCGGTTTGCGGTGATGTACGCCCGACATCGCATTGAACAAATGTGTTGCGCGTGTCGCGCCTGCTTCAATCGCCGCCAACGCCGTGTCGTAATCGGCTTCGGAATGCCCCAAAGACGCTTCGACGCCATTCGCTTTCAAGAAGGCGATCAATTCCATTCCGCCCGGCAATTCCGGAGCCATCGTCATAATTTTGATTCGGCCATCAGCCGCCGCCAGCAATTCGCGGCATTCGTCAAAGTTCGGATCGCGTATGCCTTCGACCGGTTGCGCGCCTTTGTATTTCAAATTGATGTATGGCCCTTCGATGTGCAATCCCAGAATTTCCGCACCTTCAGGTGAATGACGGTCAGTGGCTTCGGCGGCCAGCGTGTCTTCGGTGGCTTTCATCAACTCCGAATGCCGCGCGGCAATCGTCGTTGCTAAAAATCCTGTCGTGCCGAATCGCATCAGTGCACGCGCAATGCGGCGAATGCCTTCCGCGCCATTGGCCATCACATCGTCCCCCCCGCTGCCGTGAAAGTGCGTATCAATGAACCCCGGCATGACAATTCCGCCGGTTGCGTTCACGATTTGCGAACCCGGTTCCGGCGATGCGTCCTTGCCGGAACCGACAAAAGTGATTTTGCCGTCTTCGCAGAGCACGACGCCGTTTTCGATGACCGAATGTGGAGTGACGATGTTGCCGCCAATGATTGCCAACCGATGTGCCATAAATCCTCAATGAATAATGTTGTGCGTGTCGAAGCTTGACAGCGCGAACGATGGAGTGACTAAATCGAAGCGAGTTAATACCACATCACAGGAGATTTCATGAACTACAGAACCTTGGGCAGAACGGGCATGCGCGTGTCCGAAGTTGGTTATGGCGCTTGGGGAATTGGCGGCGTGCAATGGACAGGCGGCGATGACGACGAAGCCAAACGCGCGTTGAATCTGGCAATTGATCGCGGATTGAACCTTATTGACACCGCGCTGGCTTATGGACGCGGCCACAGCGAACGGTTGGTTGGTGAAGTCGCGCGCGCGCGCAGCGAGCAGGTGTTCATTGCGACAAAAATTCCGCCGAAAAATTTGCAATGGCCCGCGCAGGACGTGCCGCTCGAAGAAGTGTTCCCGGCGAATTACATTGTCGAATGCACGGAAAAGAGTTTGCGAAATCTGGGCGTGGAAACAATTGACCTGCAACAATTCCACGTCTGGCACGACAACTGGGTCGAACGCACTGAATGGATTGAAGCCATCGCCAAGTTGCGCCAGCAAGGCAAGATTCGCCACATTGGCATTTCGATCAACGATTACCAACCAGCGAACGTCATCAAGGCTCTCAGAACCGGTCAGATTGATGCCGTGCAGGTGATTTACAACATCTTCGAACAGGCGCCGAACGATGAACTGTATCCGGTTTGCCAGGAACTGAACATCGGCGTGCTGGCTCGCGTGCCGTTTGACGAAGGCGGATTGACCGGCGCGATTACGCCCGACACCGTGTTTCCCGAAGACGATTTTCGGTCGTGGTTTTTCCGCGGCGACCGCAAACAAAAAGTGTTTGATCGAGTGGAAAAGCTGAAAACCTTGCTCGGCGCAGAAGCCGCCAGTTTGCCGGAACTCGCCTTGCGCTTCACGCTCAGCCACGACGCGGTCAGCACAGTAATTCCCGGCATGCGTTCGACCAAACACGTTGAATCCAACATTGCCTGTTCCGATGGCCGCAAGCTATCGGCGGAGTTGCTGGAACGATTGAAGGCCTTTGCGTGGGATCGAACAGGTGAATGGTAACGTGAAGGGTAAAACGGAGGGGGATGTTTGGTCGTCGGCTGACGGACGCAAAAACTACGGACAACAGAAAAAGAAATAGGCGCTGACAGTCGTGGGATTGCCCGTCAGCGCCTGATAAGTGCGGTTACCTTCCTCACCTTTGGTAACCGCTGACACCGTCAGTGGGTTTAACCACCTGGTATCTCGTTGCCCCACCCTTACTAGTGCAACCACGATGCCACAGAAAACCATTTGACTGAAAAATACAAAAAGCCCTGTTTTTACAGGGCTTTTTGCCGATCCGGCCAAAGGGCAGAATTTTTCAGCCAACTCGCTTTCAGTAAAACTTACTCTGTTTGGCAAAAACTGCTGTAGAAAATTTTCAATCGCTAGGAATTCTTTGCCGCCGACTGAACTTTTCTATTTGCCGTTTTTTGAAATGCGATAAAGTTTCGTGGCGGTACGAATCACCAAGCTGCCTTTGGCAATTGCCGGCGTGGCCATGCACATTTCGTCCAGCGAATTTTTGCCGAGCAGTTTGTATTCGCTGCCCGCTTGAAGGACGAAGGTATCGCCATCTTCGCTGAGCGCAAAAATCTTGCCGTTGTAAGCCCACGGCGAAGACGTGAACGCGCCCGCCGCCGGATCAATGCGCTGTTTGTCATAAACCAGCTTGCCGGTTTTGGCGTCGTGCGCGGTGAAAAAGCCTCGATCCAGCAAGGTGTAATACAAATCGCCGTACACAATCGGCGAAGGGTTGTACGGCCCGGCCTGGCGTTGATACCAGGCAATGTACTGATTGCTGGTTTCACCTTCTTTCAGCGAAATGTCGCCCGAAGCTCCGGGTTTGATGGCGTACACCGGGCGATGTTGATCGCCGACGTAACCCGACGCGATGTACAACAACCCGTGTTTGGAAAACGGAACCGGAATGGCAATGGAAGACATGCCTTTGAATTCCCACAACGTCTTGCCGTCCAGATCGTACGAGCGAACGGCTTTCGTTCCGGGAATCACCAATTCGACGCGCTGGCCGTTTTCCCAAATGTACGGCGTCGCCCAGTTCGTGCCGATTTCGCGGTCAACTTTCCAAAGCTGTTTGCCGGTCTTTTTGTCGTACGCCACCAGATAAGATTGTTCATCGTTATCAACGACGATGAACAATTTGTCTTTGTACACCACAGGCGAAGCCGCCGTGCCCCACCCGAAACGAGTCTTTTTCGGCTCGAATGCCTGTTTCCACAACAACGCGCCTTTCAGGTCGAAGACGTACAGGCCGACGTTGCCGAAGTAGGCATAGACGCGCTCGCCGTCCGTGACAGGCGTTTCGGACGCATAGCTGTTTTTCAGATGTCGCGAAAATTTCGGGATGCTTTTGAACACTTCGCGTTCCCAGAGAATTTTGCCGGTTCGGAAATCCACGGCGTACACCATCCAGCGATGTTCCGCCTGAGGCGTTGGGCGTTCGCCGCCGAAATACAACCCTTTTTTCGGCGGTTCGGTGTCACCCGTGTTGATGACCGAAGTCAGGAAAATCTGATTGCCCCAGACAATCGGCGAAGACCAGCCAATACCAGGGATTTCCGTTTTCCAGGCGACGTTTTCCGTTGCGCTCCATTTGTCGGGCAGGTTGGGGTCTTCGGCCACGCCCAACGACTGCGCACCGCGAAATTGCGGCCAGTGAGTTTGGGCATTGGCGACAACAGAGCAGACACAGAAAAGAGCCAAAATCAGCAGACGGCGAATCGGCATAGAACACCTCGCTTTATTTTGCTTTGCCTTGATTGGCGACAGCTTCGGCGGCTTTGGCAATCGCTTCCGCGTCGCCCAGGTAATAATGCTTGATCGGTTTCAGGTTTTCGTCCAATTCATACACCAGCGGAATGCCGGTCGGAATGTTCAGGTTGATGATGTCTTCTTCGGAAATCTCGTCCAGATATTTCACCAGCGCGCGCAAACTGTTGCCGTGCGCCGCGACAATCACTTTTTTGCCAGCTTTGACCGCCGGAGCAATTTGCTCATGCCAGTACGGCAGCATGCGAGCGACAGTGTCTTTCAAACATTCGGTCAACGGCAATTCGGCTTCGGACAAATCGGCATAACGCGGATCGTTGCCGGGATAACGTTCGTCGGTCTTTTCCAGCACCGGCGGAGGAATGTCGTAACTGCGACGCCAGATTTTGACTTGCTCGTCGCCAAATTTGGCGGCGGTTTCGGCCTTGTTCAATCCTTGCAGCGCGCCGTAATGGCGTTCGTTCAATCGCCACGAATGATGAACCGGAATCCACATCAAATCCAATCCATCCAGTACCGTCCACAACGTGCGAATCGCGCGTTTCAACACCGAAGTAAACGCGACATCAAACGTGAAGCCTTCGGCTTTCAGCACTTCGCCAGCGGTTTTGGCTTCTTCGCGGCCTTTGTCGGACAGGTCAACATCCGTCCAGCCGGTGAAGCGGTTTTCCTTGTTCCAGGTGCTTTCGCCGTGGCGAATCAAAACCAATTTGTACATCGAAAAAATTCTCTCCTGATAAAAATATGCCGGTCATGAGCGAACTCGACCGGCTGGTAATCAATTCAAGCAGCTTTCTGCTTTTCCATCTGTTCTTCAAGCTCGTGAATGCGGTTGCCGTAATCATCCCATTCAGCTTTTGCCTCGAACATAATTGTATTTTGCGCTCGAACCAATCGAGCGATTTTCTTTGAGTCTTGGCTGACAACGGCTAATTGTTCTTCAATCTTGTTGAAACGCTGATCTGACTTCTCGAATCTTTCACGCATCTCATGCCGAGTATCGGCGATTTCCTTGTGAATCTTTCCGAGCATTGGCTGAGTGTCGCGCGAACGGTCTTCGATGAAAGCATCAACTTTCGTTCGCCAAATTTTCATATCAGCCAGTTCGGCAAGAATCAGATTTAGCTTTTCGCTATCAGTCAGGTCTTTCGTGATTTCTTCCATAACAGCTCCTTTTGGATGAAAACCCGGTTACAGGGAATTGAGTACGGGCAATTCCCGATGGCTGTTGCCAATGATAGGCGAAGTCGCAAACAACTGCTCGCTCAGTTTGTGAGCGTTTTCCGGCTTGTGTTCGTGCGCGTGATAGCTGGATCGAACCAGCGGCCCGGATTCAACATACCGAAATCCCATTTCCAACCCAAGGCGTTTGAATTCGGCGAACTCGGCGGGCGTATAAAACTTTTCGACCGGCAAGCGACGTTCCGATGGTTGCAGGTATTGGCCGATGGTCAGAATGTCGCAATCCGTGGCGCGAAG
>JAEUQP010000018.1 GCA_016789645.1 Acidobacteriota bacterium
GGTCGTGCCGAACAGGTTGTGGAAATTCCCCATCACCTCTTGATACGCGCCGATCAACATCATACCCAAAAAGTACGGTTCGTTGTTTTTCAAATCGTGAACTTCCAGAACTTCTTTCACGTCGTGCAAATCCACAAACCGATCAACTACGCCGTCCGAATCGCAGGTGATGTCGCACAATGTTGCCGTGTCGGTCGGCAGTTCGTCCAATTTGTGAATCGGGATGATCGGGAACAACTGATCAATTCCCCAGTGATCGGGCAAAGAACGAAAAACCGAAAAATTGCAGAGATACTTTACCGACAGCAATTTCCTCAAATCGTCGAACTCTTCGGATTTGACCTGAGTCAGTTTGGCGAAATTGTTTGCACGGTCGCACACTTCCCAGAACAGAATTTCGCCTTTGGCACGGTCTTCCAAGTTGATGAAGCCCAAATCGAAGAGCGTGAACAATTCTTCCTTGTGCTCCAGCGCGTCGTGGTAATACTCAAGGAAGTTTTTGGCGTTCATCGTTTTGTACAAGTCGTACAATTCCTTGATGACCTGGGCTTCGTTGCCGGTCATCGTCACGTTGTGAATTCCTTGCACGGTTTCGATTTCATCCACGATGTTCGTCACCAGCATCGCGTGATAGGCCACCAGCACCCGCCCGGATTCAGTAATTACGTTCGGTTCGGGAACGTGTTCTTCTTCGCAAACGCTTTTGATCGTGTAAATCACGTCATTGGCGAATTCCTGCAACGTGTAATTGACCGATGATTCAAAACTGGTCTTGCTGCCGTCGTAATCCACGCCTGCGCCGCCGCCGACGTTCAGATGGTCAACGTCAATGCCCATCTTGCGAATCTTGGCATACACGCGAGCAGCTTCTTTGACGCCGGCTTTGACGCGTTTGATCTGCGTGATCTGCGAACCAATGTGAAAATGCAGCACACGCAGCATGTCCAGCATTTCCGCATCGCGCAGTTGTTTGATCGCGTGCAGCAACTCGGTGGTCGTCAATCCGAACTTGGATTGTTCGCCGCCGGATTTTTCCCAGCGACCGGAACCGCGCGTATACAGCCGAACCCGCATCCCGACCATTGGGCGGATGCCGGTTTGCCGTGCGCGTTCGATGACGCGCGGCAATTCGCTCAACTTTTCAATGACGATGACGACGTTTTTGCCTGCCTGAGTTCCTACAAAGGCCAGATCAATAAAATTGTTGTCCTTGAATCCATTACAGATCAGCAGCGATTCCGGCGATTGTTCCACGGCAATGGCGGCATACAATTCCGCTTTGCTACCGGCTTCCAATCCGTAATTGTGCTTGGTGGCTTCTTCCAGGTAAGCCTCGATCACTTGCCGCCGCTGATTAACCTTGAGCGGGAAAACCGCCCGGTGCTCGCCTTTGTAATCGAACTCTTTCATCGCCGCTCGGAAGGACTGGTTCATTTTGCGAACCTGGCTGGCGAAGATTTGCGGGAATCGTAGAATAACCGGCAACTTCACGCGCCGGGCTAGTAGATCATCAACGATCTTTTTGACGTCAACGCTGCGGGATTCGCCTTCTCCAGGCCGGACAATCAAATGTCCGCGCGAGTTGATTCCGAAATAACCGGCGCCCCAATTTTCGATGCCGTATGTTTGGGCAACCTCAGCGATGGCTGATTTCATTTCTGACCGTTCGTAGACCTCCTCGTAGTGGAGTAAAAAAAGAAGTCTTCGCCGGACTTAGGTTCCGCCGTCAGGGCACACTGCCACGCTGGTAATTCAGCCCTAAGAAAGAATCCAAAAGGCCGTTTTCCAAGTCTAACTTGATGCGGATTCAGTAGTTGTCTAGCGAGAATTGGAATGTAACAGATAGGTCTCCCGGCTGTCAAAAACTATTTTCCGAAGCTTTGCGCGGCATCAAATGGAGCAGAAAGTCCAGCTTTCAGCCGGTTTGGCGGTGATTTTTAGCACTGCCAAGATGGAATTCGAGGCTTTTTCGGGAATTCCACCAGCTTTGAGTCAGAACGGAAAATTCGCATTCCGCGCCAAAGAAGCGCTTGCCTGACGGCAAGGCTTCAAGCAGTATTTCGCCCGCACACGTTCCCCCAAAAATTTTCCGTTACTTCAACGACCCCGATGAATACAGAAGAAGTTCGTTCCCGGTTTGCCGAAATTGTTGCGTGCGATGAATCTACGCTTGAACTCGACCGAGCGGCGTTGCTGATTGCCGCTGGAGAATATCCGCATTTGAACGTCGAGGAGTATCTGGCCGAGCTGGATGCGTTTGCGGAAATGGCGCGCGCGCGTGATGACGTGTTTGCCGATCCACTGGTCAGAATCATGCGGCTGAGCAATTTGTTGTTCGACGAATTGCAGTTTCGCGGCAACGCTGAAAAGTATTACGACGCCCGGAACAGTTTTTTGAACGATGTCATTGATCGCCGGTTGGGATTGCCGATCACGTTGTCGGTGCTGATGATCGAGGTTGGGCGGCGAATCGGATTGAAGCTGTTTGGAGTGGGAATGCCGGGGCATTTCATGGCCAAGTACTCTGATAACGAACAGGAAATTTTCGTGGATCCCTTTCACGGCGGACGCATCGTCAACGAAGAACGATGTCACGAAATGATTTCGGAAATGTACCAGGGGCAGATGAAGTTTCAGCCGTCGTTTTTATACGCCGTCGGCAAAAAGCAAATTCTGACCCGAATGCTGCAAAACCTGAAAGGCATTTACTCGCGCGCGCAGAATCATCACAAAACGCTGGGGATGATTGAGCTGGCGTTGCTCATCAATCCCGAATCCACTGCCGAGCTTAGGGATCGCGGACTGGTTTGTCTGGCGTTGGGGAAGTCCGTTCAAGCCAGAACGGATTTGGAAGAATATCTGCGCCGCGCCCCGAAATCCGACGACGCCGCCGAAATCAAAAAACGATTGATCCAGTTACGCCAAAAACAGGCCCAATTGAATTGAAGGCGGCCAGATGTCGGCAAATAAAGAACGCCCGATTCGCTCCTGCAGAGCAAGTCGGGCGTTCTTTATTGATATTGAGCCTGGGGATTATTTGGTTGCCAGCGCATTGACGTGTTGCGTCAAACGAGATTTGTGGCGTGCCGCAGTGTTGCGCTTCAAAATCCCTTTTTGAATAGATTTGTCAATTGCAGAAACCGTGGCCGACAACAGTGCCTGAGCGTCACCAGAATTTCCGGCGGCAATGGCGGCACGCAGCTTTTTGATTTGCGTACGCAAGCGGCTGCGGTTGGCAGAATTGATCAGATTACGTTTTTTGCTTTGACGATCCCGCTT
>JAEUQP010000021.1 GCA_016789645.1 Acidobacteriota bacterium
TCCGGCAACCGTCCAATCGCCAACGTAATTCGCCGTATCGGGCAGTTTCGACACCGTGCCGATGAATTCGACGAAGCTGCGCGTGACGACATTGCTGTTCGGAGCCGGGACTTTGCCTTCGATCTTGGTGGCGTTGACCTGGCCGTTATCCAGCAAATAGCCCTTCACTTCGACATACACGCCGACGGCAAAATCCACGCGGCCACGTTCCAGTTTGGTCGTGTTGCTGACGTTGACGGTTTTGCCATCAACCACCCACGGCCCGACAAATCCTGCCGAAGAAGGAATCGTGCGAATCGGGCCGTAAAAATTGATGTAGCCGATGGCGCCGCTCGGAGCCGCCGCATCACGTTCGACGGTGATTTCGACAGCGTCCACCGAACCATCCGGGCGCTGATTGCCTTCGACTTCCAGGAACGCGCCCACCACGGCTCGCCCTTTCTCTTCGCGAATGCGGGTTTTCGGTTCGACGTGGACGGTTTTGCCGCCAACCACCCAATCGCCTGCGCGCCCGTTGCCCATCTGAATGCTGACAGCGGGCAAACTGCTCAATGTGCCATAAAACCGCACATAACTGGCCGGGCCGCCGGGAATATTGTCTTTGACTTCGATGCTGACGGCATCAATCGAACGATCCGCGCGTTGCGTGCCGACGATTTCGACCAACGCGCCGACTGCCACGCGAGCTTTGGTTTGATCCACTTTTGTCTGAACCGTGACATGAACGATACGTTCGCCGACTTTCCAATCGCCAATGAAGCCCGGCACGGTTCCGTTTGACGGCGGCAACGAAGCGACAATGCCGGCAAAGCGGATCGTGCCCGGTTGGTTGTCATCGCGGACATACACCTTCAACGCGTTGACGATGCCATCAGTCAACAACGTTCCGTTGATTTCGACCGAAGCGCCGACAGCGACTTTGCCGCGCTCTTCGCCAATCTGGGTTTTGTCGGTCACGCGCACGGTGCGTCCGCTGACTTTCCAATCGCCAATCAAACCCGTCGTGTTTGGCAAACTTTCAATGGTTCCACGGAACGTGATGTATAACGTCGGCGGATCAATGTTGCCTTTGAATTCGATCTTGCTGGCGACAATTGAACCGTCGGTTTGGACGACGCCTTCGACTTCGACCAGCGAACCGATCATCAATTCGCCGTTGCGGACTTCGATTTTGGTTTGCTGACCGACTTTGACCGTGCGACCGCTAATGACCCAATCGCCAATGCGCGTGTTTGTGCCGGGCAGTTTTTCGACCTTGCCGACAAACTTAACCGGAATGCCAACAACGGCGTCTGGCTTAACTTCGATTTCCAGCGCGTTGACCGATCCATCCATTTGCAGCAAGCCTTCGACTTCGACGATGACACCAACTCCAACCTGGCCTTTTTCCTGATCCAGTTTGGTGGAGCTGCTGACGCGAACGGTTTTGCCCCCAACTTTCCAATCGCCGACGCGACTGGGCGTGCTGGGCAGTTCGTCAATCTTGGCGGTGAATTGAATTTTGACGCCCGTGGTGGGTGGGACGCCTAACTTGACGACGATTTCCGTCGCCAGCACCGAACCGTCGTTTTGTTTGGTGCCTTTGACTTCGACCAACGCGCCGATGGCAACCTTCCCGCGCGTTTGATCAATTTTGGTTTGAGCAGTCACTTTGACCGTCGTCCGAACGACTTTCCAATCGCCAACGAAATTCTGGGCGGTGGGCAAACTGATAATCGGCCCGACCAATTCCGAGCGATTGTCATCATCCGCCGAAACGGGCGAACCGTTGGGCGCAAAGACGAAGGCCAAAGTGGCAATGGCCAATAACAAAATAAATCCTGGCCGTGACCAGTTATGAATTGTGCTTCTCATTGAAAACCTCACAGAGAAAATGATTTGTTTTTTGCGGAAACCTGTTGAGACACGTTTTCTTCGTTGAAACCGCCGACTCACACTTCGGCGATCTCTCAGAAAAAAGCTGATGGGCAATTTGTTCAAAAGGGGAATTCTTCAACGCGGAGAATCTAACTTGGCGGTAAATTTATCACGCGAACTTCGCTTGTAAAGCTGATTAATCTTGGGCAACCGGTTAATTTTTGTGGCGAATTACCTCGCCGCGAAATTCATGGTGAAAATTCCCGTCAGAAAAGACGTCGCGGCCATTGATGATGACCGTCTTGATGCCGGTTGCCTCACGACGAGGTTTTTCAAAGGTGGCGCGATCATTAATTCTCTTCGGATCGAGAATCACCAAGTCGGCAAACCCGCCGCGACGAATGACGCCGCGCGCTTTGATTCCAAAAATCGAAGCCGTATGGGAAGTCATTTTCCTGACGGCTTCCTCAAACGTGAGCGCCTGATCTTCGCGCACAAACCTGGCAAAGATTCGCGGAAACGCTCCATACGCCGCCGGATGGGGCAACCCGCGCCCATAATCTTCGGCATCGGTGCAGAATACTCCATCCCTGTGGCTGGCGAACTTTGCCAACAGATCTCGCTGCTCGCGTTCGCCGCTAATTTCAAAAATCAGCATTGAAACCTGTCCGCGCTCTTCAATGATTAAATCCGAAATGGCGTCAAACGGCGGTTTGCCAGTCAGCCGTGCCAGTTCCGCCAAACTGCGATTTTCGTAGCGTTTGTGTTTACGACTTTCGACATAACCGATGCGAATCGCGTCCCAGCCGGTCGCCCGCACCAGATTGTGCGGCCAGCCGTCAGGTTTGCACGAAGATTTGACCTTCTGGATGTCCCGCTCGATTCGCCGCCGAGTCTTTTCGTCTTTTAGCCGCTGGATCAACTGATCCACGCCGCCTTCCAGCGCCCACGGCGGATAAATGGCGATCATCATTGTCGCCGCTGCCGTGTAAGGGAACATATCGAAAGTGTTGTTGACGACTTCCGCCGCCTTGCTTTCCATCTTCAATACGCGGTCAATTTTCGGCCAGTGGTCGCGCCCGACAGCTTCGTTGTGCGAATGGTGAACACGAACATTCGCCAAGCGTGCGACATCCAGTAATTCCTTGACCGCCGGAATCAGTGTTTCGCTCGATCCGCGAATATGGCTGGTGTAAATGCCGCCATTGGCGGCAACGACTTTGGCCAGTTCGATCAACTCTTCGGTTTCGGAATACATTCCCGGCGGATAAATCAATCCGGTCGAAAGCCCGAATGCGCCATCCGCCATTGCCTGCTCAACCATTCCGCGCATGACTTTCATCTGCGAACGCGAAGGTTTTCCCTTCGCCAAACCCATTGCCGAAATCCGAATTGGTCCGTGCGGAGCCAGCGTGGCGATATTCAACGCCAGCCCATTATCTTTCAGCCGATTCAGGTATTCGCCAATGGTTCGCCAACCCCAGTCCACAGGTTCGGGCGTCATCCAGGAATTAACGGCTCGCAAAATGGCTTCCGCTTCGGAATTGCCGACCGGCGCGCAGCCCAATCCGCAATTGCCGATGATGGTCGTGGTTATACCCTGAGCAATTTTGCAGCGCATCAACTCGCCCTGACGTTTGGGGTCGAGCGGCAAAATCAAGTCAGCGTGTGAATGCGGATCAATGAAACCGGGAGTGACCATCAGATTTTTGGCATTGATGGTTCGCCTGGCTTCACCGTTGATTTCGCCGACAGCGGCAATGCGTTTTCCGTTGATGGCGATGTCGGCGCGAAAGGCTGGCTGGCCGGTTCCGTCAATCACCCGGGCATTTTGGATAAGCAGATCAAAAGTCATACGGGCTAATCTTCATCTAATCAAGGCTTGTTAGAATCTGCGCGAATCAACAAGTCGCGAACAACTGCTTCTGAAATAAGGAATTGCAATCATCGCAGATCATGTCGAAACCCAACAAGCTACTCTCATTTTTCCTTTTTGCGCTGTTGGCGGCCAACAGTTTTGCTCAATCTTCACCGCCGTCTGCTCAATCAACGGCTTTGACCTTGAGCAATTGCATTGACCGCGC
>JAEUQP010000995.1 GCA_016789645.1 Acidobacteriota bacterium
TAAAAACCTGGCGCATCCATTGGGCGCTTACCTGTACACGATTTCCTGTCTGCATTGCATGACGGTTTCGCTGGCACAGGATGGTGCGGGACTGGGAGCCGCCTGGGGCGAAGAACTGGCGCAGCAAATGTTGGCCGAGGCGGGATTCCAATCCGTTGAAGTTCAACGATTGCCGCACGACATCATCAACAACTACTACATCAACCGTAAGCGTTAATTGCGGCACGAATGGTCGGCCGTCAATCGGCTTGCCGGCCATTCGTGCAGACCAAAAGGAGGGGGTTATGATTCGCAAAATTCTGTTTGCTGTCGGCTTGGCCGCGATGCTGATTGGCTCTTCAGCTTTGTCCGAAAGTCTGGCGGATGAAAAGAACGTGGCGGCAAAGCCTGTAATCAAATCTGCCAAACTTTCGACCGGCGTAACGCTGGAATATGCCGAACAAGGGGATTTCAACGGCGTGCCTTTGGTTTTGCTGCATGGGTACGGAGATTCCCGGCGGTCCTATGATCTGCTGTTGTCGCAATTGCCGAAATCCTTTCACGTGTATGTGCTCACGCAACGCGGGCACGGAGATTCCGAACATCCGGCGTCAGGTTATAACGCGCGCGATTATGCGGCGGATGTGGCGGCATTTCTGGATGCGGTGAAGTCGCCGAAAGCTGTCATCGTCGGGCATTCGTTGGGCAGTTATATTGCGCAACGGTTCGCCCTGGATCATCCCGAACGGGTTCGCGGATTGGTGTTGATTGGTTCGTTTGTCACGGTGCGCGGAAATTCGGGCGTGCAGGAGCTTTGGGATTCGACCATTTCCAAACTGCCGGAATCTGCGGATTTGGCCTTCATTCGGGAATTCCAGCAAAGCACCTTTCACAAACCGATTTCGCCGGAGTTTTTTGAAACGGTCATTCGAGAAAGTGCCAAAGTTCCCGGACGGGTTTGGCGAGCGGTCATGGCGGAATTGCTGAAAACGGATTTTTCTGCCGAACTTGGGCGAATCAACGCGCCGACGTTGATTGTCTGGGGAGACAAGGATTCGTTCTTTCTGCGTGCCGAACAAGAACGATTGGCAAAAGCCATCGCCAATTCCAAACTGGTGATTTACGAAGGAATCGGGCACTGTCCGAATTGGGAAGCTCCCGAACGAGTCGCGGCTGACCTGACGACATTTGTCGAACGACTTGGCCGTTGATTTTTTACTCCGCCCAACTCCGGAAAAACGAAGAGCCGACAAGAAGTTTGGGACTTCTTTGTCGGCTCAAGAACTGCTGATGTCCTCACCCCATCAACAGTCAGATTGTCCGTATTTTGGTTCCGTCAGAGTTTTGCTGTCAAGCAGAAAATTAGAATTACAAATTTCCTACAACCACTTTATAGCCAAAGAAATCCGGTTTGACGAATTTGGGGGGCTTATGTAATATGCCCGTCGTTTGGCGCTAAGACGTATCCAGCGTCATCTTTTTCAGTGACCGAAAGCTTTTCCTCCACATTGCCTCTAATGCTTTCGGATCAGCGTCACCGCGAAGGCCGACTTAGCTCAGTTGGTAGAGCGACTGATTCGTAATCAGTAGGTCACCGGTTCAAGTCCGGTAGTCGGCTCCATTTATCTGAATGATTGATGCCCCAGAAGGCGAACAAAGCCAACCAACACTTAAGCCACAGGCTCTCCTGTTGATGACAACTCACACACGTCTGCAAACAAACGAGATGAGATACTGACCTTTGTTTAATCGCTGGCAATGACCAGTACTGGTATTCGTACTGCCCTAAATCACCAAAAGGAGTTGTTGATCTATGTCATTTTTGAGGGGCTACCTTCGATTTTCTCTTAAACATTTCACCAAACAACCAAACCACTCACGATTGATGAGCGTTGCCTTGATTGCCTGTCTGATTTCGGGCGGAGTGCTGCTGGGAACCTGGTCAGGACGGGCAGAACGCAGCGCAATCACGGGCAAATCAAAAGTCGTTTCTTCATCCACGGCGAGCAAGAAAGCGGAACGAGTTTCAACACGTCAGGACGATCCGCCCAAATCGGATCAGGAACCTGAACAGGGTTGCACGGTGGGCTGTGACGCGACGGTTCCTGCCAGCGGCGCAGTCAACGCTGCCATCAACTTCACTTCGTCGGCGACGACCAATGGATGTTCGACGCAACCGACCTTTGAATGGAATTTTGGCGACGGAACGGTTCGCTCGAACCAGCAAAACACCTCTCATGTGTATTCGGCTGCCGGAATTTACAACTGGTCGCTGACGGCTTCGGTCAGCACCGGCACCACGATGATTGACACCGTTGCAGGCGGGTTAGGCGAAGGGAATCCGGTGGCGCAATCGCCTTTCGGCACGCTGGTCGCTGCCGCGCGTGATCCGCAGAATCGCGGGTTGTATGTGGTGGATGTCATCGGCGGAAACACCTTGATTCGTTTCGTCAACACGACCACTACCTCGGTTACGATTGCCGGCAAATTGGTTTTGGCAGGAACGGTGCGAACCATCGCGGGCGGAGGGCTTGAACTCGGAGTGGGCATTCCGGGAACGCGGGCCGATTTGGGAGTGGTCACGGGACTGGACATCAGCCCAGATGGAAACTTGCTTTACTTTTCCGCTCAAATTGACCAGCAGGTTCGCGTGCTGAACGTGTCTGCGAATGCGATTACCGTGGCTGGAAATTCCGTCGCTTCCGGAAATCTCGGCTTGCTGGCTTCGGGGTTTGGCGATTCGTTGAGCGGTTTGGTGGTCAACAATTCCAATGGCGAAGTGATTGTCGCTGATTCGACACCCGGGATCAGCAAAATCTATCGAATCTCGACCGCTGGCACGGTGACGACCATTGCCGGAAACGGAGCGACCGCAAAACCCGACGATCCCTTTGTGACCGGCCCTGCGGTGAATACGCCTCTGTTACAACCGCGCGCCGTCGAACTGGATAGCTCCAACCGGGTGCTCATTGCCGACACCGGGCACGGCCGAGTGATTCGTGTGGAAACAAACGGAAACGTCAGTCTGGTCAGCCAGTTCACGATTTCGGAAGGAACGCCGAATCCTTTTCCTTCGAATCTGGCGGTGCAGGGCAATAACATTTATGCCGTGCTTGCCAATCAGCAAACCGTCGTTCGTTTGAGCGGGTCGCCAGTTGTCGTCGCGGGGCAAACCGGGCAAACCTGCGATTATTCAATTTCCAATTGTGGTGACGGCGGAGCGGGAACGTCCGGCTCCTTTGGGTTTTCCGGCAGCACGGGCAATCCGCCTTTGACCGGAATCGCCACCGACAACACTGGAATTTTCATTCTCGACCAGGCTCTGACCGGCAGAGGGCGCATTCGATTTTTGAACACCTCTGGCAGTTCGGTCACGCTGGCCGGAGTCTCCATTGCGGCCAACGCCCTTGATCGCATTGGCGGAAACGGGTTGTCCAATCCGTACGATAGCGGGTTGGCGACCAGCGCGACTTTCAACACTCCGGTCGGAATGGCGGTGGATGCCAACGGCAATTTGTGGATTGCCGATCAGCTCAGCAATCGGTTGCGTTTCGTCAACCGCGGCACGACTTCGACGAAGATTTTTGCCGGAACTGCTTCTGAACAGACAGTGGCTCCCAGAGCCATCATCACCGTCAACAAAAACGCGGGCACTGGCCCCAGCGACAACGTCCCGGTCATCCAGGCCGGATTCATCAATCCTCAGGGCGTCTTTATCACCAATCAGGGAATTTACGTGGTGGATTCCAAGGGAGGGCCAAACGTGCCAATGACTCCTACGGGACGAATCACCAGCACGTTGCGATTCATCAATACCACGTCAAGCACTGTCACTCTGTTTCCCGGTTCTGCGACGCCGATTTCAATTCCGGCAGGGCAAATTGCCAAAATCGCCGGAGGCGGTGAATCTCAGGCCAGCAATGGCGATGGCGGATTCGCCTTGAACGCGAAGTTTATCGGCATGTCAGATGTCGTGGTGGATGCCAACGGAACCATCACTGTGACCGATGTCGGGCAAAACGCCGTTCGCCGAATCAACGCCGGCAACGGCCAGGTGTCCAGCATTCTGACCGGCAAACAATACACAGGATTGGGCCGAGGGCCGGACAATCGTGTCTACGTTGCCAATTACACCGACGGAACGATCCTGCGCGAAAATTCCGCAGGGAGCGGAACCTTTGGCGGATTGGTTACCGGATTGAACAAACCCCGCGATGTAGCGGTCGGCGCGGACGGCACGGCGTATGTGACGGTTGGCCCGGCGTTGGGTGTTACCGCCAATAACCAGATTGTTCAGGTCAGCAGCGCGGGCACGGCAACCGTGATTGCCGGTTCTACTGCGGGATTCAGCGGAGATGGCGGAGCGGCTGCCAGCGCGCAAATCAACATTCAACCTTCGGCGCTGGTGGTGGGAACTGGCCCGTCCAACCAATTGCCCGAAACCGTGAACATCGCCATTGGGCCAACAGGCGAAATCTTTTTCACGGACAGCAACAACAATCGCGTTCGTCGAATCAGTCCCAGCACGGCGACTTGCACCAAAACCGGCACGATCACCGTCACGGGCGACAATCCGGTTCCGACATTGACCGTGTTGAACCCGAACAATGCGTTGGTTGGTAGCGGCGCGCTGACAATGACCGTTGAAGGAACGGGGTTTGTCCCTTCGTCGAAAGTTCGTTGGAACAATCAGGAGCGAACGACGAATTTCATCAGCAACAGTCAATTGTCGGCTTCGATTCCGGCGACGGATCTGCTCACCGCGGGAACGATCAGTGTGACGGTGTTTAACGGCGCGCCCGGAGGCGGCACTTCCAACGCGCTGCCATTCACGGTCAGTCCGCCGAATCCGTTGCCATCCATTACCACAATCACGCCGAATACGGCCGTTGACGGCAGCGCGCCGTTTACGTTGCGCGTCAACGGTTCCGGGTATGTCGCCGGTTCGGTTGTTCGCTGGGATGGGCAAAATCGCCAAACGGAATTCGTCAGTGATTCGGTTTTGCGTGCGCAGATTCTGGCTGGCGATCTGGTTGGAACCGGGCAAGCCAGTGTGACGGTGTTGAATCCAACGCCCGGCGGAGGCGTTTCCAACATCGCGTCATTTACCATTACCGCCGGACAAAATCCGTCGCCCACGTTGACCAGTATCAGTCCGAATTCGGCCAATGCCGGAGCCGGAACGTTTTCGATTACGGCGACGGGAACCAATTTTGTCGCCAGTTCCAGAGTTCGTTGGAACGGGCAGGATTTGGCGACGCTGTTCAACAGCGCAACCCAATTGGTCGCTACGGTTCCTGCCAGCTTGATTGTGACGCAGGGAACGGCGCAGGTGACGGTCTTTACCCCGACACCTGGCGGAGGCGTTTCGTCACCCCAGAACTTCACGATCAATGCCGGAGTGCCCAACGTCGCCAGCGTATCTGCTGCGAGCTTTCTGGGTGCGGATATTGCGCCTGAATCCATTGTGGCGGCTTTTGGAGTAAATCTGGCGACGGGCATTGCTGTCGGTACGACTGTGCCGTTGCCGACCAACCTGTTGGGAACCAAAGTCACCGTCAGAGACAGCGCGGGAACGTCGCGCGATTCGGGATTGTTCTTTGTGGCCCCGACACAGATCAATTATCAGGTTCCGCCGGGAACTGTTGACGGGGATGCCACTGTGACCGTGACCATCAACAACAATGTCGTTGCTGTCGGGGCCATGAAGGTCGCCAAGGTCTCGCCGGGGTTGTTCAGCGCCAATTCCAGCGGACAGGGACTGGCATCTGCGGTGCTGCTTCGCGTTCGTAATGGCGTGCAGACCTTCGAACCAGTGACAGCGGCTGAAATTGACCTTGGACCGGCAGGAGACATCGTTTACTTGCTGGTTTTTGGAACAGGGCTGCGTGGGCGTTCGGCTCCGGGCAATATCTCGGTCAGCGTGGGGAACATCACGAAATCGCTCAACCCGAACGATTTCGAAGATGCGTTCGCCGCTCCGGGATTCATCGGGCTGGATCAGGCAAACATTCTCTTGCCAAGAACCTTGATCGGGGTGGGGTTGGTCAACCTGACCATGACGATTGACGGCAAACCTTCGAACACTGTCCAACTCAGGTTCAAGTAGGCTTGGTCATGACAGCGTTTTGATTTCAGTTCCGTAGAGACGCAAGAATTGCGTCTCTACTTTCTGAGAGCAAACAGGAAAAGAAAAAGCCGCAAGGAAACGTTCCTTGCGGCTTTTTCTTCGATTTGGCTTTGTCGAAGCGTTGATTCGTCGTCTTCTTCAAATGAAAGGCAACGCCTATTCAATTGAGCCGGTTCGTTGAGCGCGATAGATGTAATGAGCGCGGCCAAAGCGAATTTCGCAGCCGTCTTCGAGCTTGGTCGCTTCGATGCGTTTGCCGTTGACGAAAGTTCCGTTGCTGCTGCCGAGATCGTAAATCGAATAGTCGTTTTCTTCAGCGACAATGCGAGCGTGGCGTTTGGAGACCGAAGGATGCTCGATGACGAATTCGTTGTTGAGCGTGCGGCCAACCAGAATTTCGGTTTCGTTCAAAATGTAGGCAATGTGTTCCTCGCCGTCGGGCGAAACGGTGACGAAATGCGGACGGGTGTCGAGGTTTTCCTTGGCTGGGAGTTTGATGTTGGCTCCGCAACGCGCGCAGAACTTCGCTCCCGGTCGTTGCGGAGTGGCGCAGATCGGGCACAGTTCCAACTCTTCAGGTTCGGGCACAAACACGCCGCAACGCGGGCAGCTCATTCCGGCAGTCGCTTTGGCTCCGCATTCCTGGCAATAGCGCCGAGTCGGCAACACCAGCGTGCCTTCGCGATGAGGCGAAGTGTCGCTGTGAAATCGAATCCGCGACCGCACCCAGAAAAACAGCGCAATCATCAAAAACACCAGCAGCACGAACACCAAAATTCCGAGCCTTGAGGCCGCCATCAACAGGACATCAAACAGCGCGTGCAACAGCGTGGCATACAACCAGCCTTGCAAAATTATTGGGAAGCGTTTGCGGAACAGGTTCGGTTTGGTTTTGGCCAGACTGAGACTCATGCCCCAAACGGCGGAAAACAGTGCGTGGCCGGGGTTGGACAGTGGCCCGCGCAGCAGGACGAGCATCGGATCGTTTTGCGCCAGATAGACGACGTTTTCGATGGCGGCAAATCCCAGAGCCGCCGTTGCGCTGTAGATGACTCCGTCCAGCGGTTCGTCGAATTCCGGGCGGCGATAGGCGTAAAAATACACGGCCAACAGCTTCATCGCTTCTTCGACCGGTCCGACGACTAAAACAAACAGCAAAAAATGGGAAAGCGGGGAATCTCCGAACAGATTGGTCAGCAGTAGTTTTCCCAGCAAGTTCAGGAATAAGGCGGGAATGGTCGCCAGTGCGCCGAATAAAAAGGTCATCCCCAGCACGTGGCCGGATAAGCGTTTGTAGCGGGTTCGGCTGGAGAAATACCACAGCCACAGCGCGCACGGCAGCAGCGACAATAAAGGCACCAGAATGAAATATTGCAGAGCTGCCATTGAGGATACATCGGGAGTAGAAGAGCAGGAGTTAGGAATCAGCGATAGAGGTTTTTTTATTGCTAGAGTGCCAACCCCGAACGCCTGCTCATTCTTCCAGACTTTTGCGTTTGACGATAACCAGTGTGAGGTCGTCCACGGTTTTGGCTTTGCCGACGAATTTGGCCAGAGCTTCGTCAATGCGATCACGCAATCCGGCGGCAGTGCGTCCGCGATTTTTCTGCACGATTTCGATCAGTCGCGCCTCGCCGAATTCTTCGCCTTCTTCGTTCAAGCTTTCCGTGACGCCGTCAGAGTAGATGACCATCACGTCGCCTGGTTCCAACTCCGCCCAGCCTTCGCGGTATTCGGCGAATGGAGTAATGCCGACGGGGAAACCGCCAATGTCCAGTGTGGTGACTTCGCCGCTGGCTCTAACCAATAGCGGGGAATTGTGACCTGCGGTGATGTAGTTCAATTGATGCGAACGCGGATCAAGCTCGCTGTAAAACAGGGTAACAAAGCGATTTGAAGGAGTGTTGTCGTAAATGTAGCGGTTGATTTCGCCAACGACTTCGCTGGCGGAAAGCCGCGTCGTGGCCTGGGCACGAACTGCTGCGTGAACGGACGACATCAGCAGGGCCGCGCCGGTTCCTTTGCCGGAAACGTCGCCCAAGGCAACCACGTAACGTCCATCCCGTTTTTCAATAAAGTCAAAATAATCGCCGCCGACTTCGTAACAGGGGAAGCTGACGCCGATCAAATCGTATCCGGGAATCGCTGGCGGCGAGGCCGGGTGCAATCGCAATTGGATTTCGCTGGCCACCGCCAGTTCGTTCGCCAGTCGTTTTTGTTCCTGCTGGACTTCCAACAATCGAACGTTTTCGATGCGAATCGCCGCGACGCCCGCGATCAAGGTCAACAATTGCAAATCGCGTTCGGTGAACCGATTGGTTTGATACGGGCTATCCACATAAACCATGCCCGACGCACGATTTTCGACCGCCAATGGAACCGCCATGACGGAACGAACTCCGCCGAGCACGATTGACTGGCGTTCCTGAAAACGCGGGTCTTGTTGCGCGTCGGAGGTCAGAACGGAAGTGCATTGTCTGAGCACCTGCTCGGTGATGGAATGACTGATCTGGATTTCCTGCTGCGATGTGCTTGCCTGACGGCGAGCTTTCAATGCCTTGCAGACTAATTCGGGTTGGGCATCCGGTTTTCGTTCCGGCGTTTCGAGCAGCATCACATATCCGCGATCTGCCGGAAGCGCCTCAAACACACACTCCAACACTTGCTGCAAGGTTTCGTCGAGCGAAAGCGGAGACAGCAGCGTCAAGCTGACCCGGCTGATGATGTTCAGCTCATCCTGGCTGACCAGTTTTTGGTCCGGGTTCAATGTCCGGTTGTCTACAAAAGTTTTATTGAGTTGGGTCTGTGAGTCCGTGAATTTCAGCAGGTCATGCGCGGAGTTTCGATTCCCGGCGATGATGGTCGCTTCAGGAGTCGGCGCGAAGCTGCTGTCGGAAAACAGAATGCTGGTGCGTCCGCGAGCCGGCGCAGTGTCGGCTCGTTCGGAGTATTCGATTTCGGTTTCACCAATGCGGATGATGTCGTGGTCGCTTAACTGAACCTGCGAAGTCAGCCGCATTCCATTGATCAAGGTGCCGTTGGCGCTTCCCAAATCGCTGATCCAAAACGAATCGCCACGGCGACGAATTTCTGCATGCAGCCGCGAAGCGAACGGGTCTTCAACACACAAATCGTTGCGAGCCGAACGGCCAATGGTCGTTCGAAGTCGGCTCAGTTCTGTAACCGAATCGCCGTGTGACGGTGTGGAGCGAACGATTAAACGTGGCATAGGGGGTTTAGTGCTTTGAACAGCAGGACAAAACGAATCTATTCAAAACTGTTCAGGTTCCCTTTGGGTTTTTGCACGGGGTCGTTTTTTACCTGATTCAGCGGATCGCTTTTCATGAGTTCACGACGTTTGGCTTCTTCGCGAGCGGCCTTTTCAGTTCGCGCCGCATTGCTTTGAGCGACACCGACATAATTGCCGCTGTCAACGCGTTTGAAATAGTCGTGCGCTTGAGCCTGCTGCCCAAGTCCGTAATAACAAGACCCGATGAAATACAGCAGGTCCTTGTCTTCGGGCGTCAGACGATACGACGCCAAAAATTCTTTGATTGCAGCCGGATATTCGCGGACGTTGTAATACCGCAACCCCAGTTTCTTATGACTGTCCGCTGCTGCGCGCGGGTCGGGACGCTCTTCCGGTTGAGTCGCCACGGGTGGTTTGATCCCTGTCACAGAGGACATACGTGGCAAGGGAAGGGTAATGTCCGTTTGAGGATTTCCGCCTGGTAATGTGACCGGCACATTTTGGGCAACCACATTTTTACGCCGCGATTTGGAATCGGTAGTTCCTTTGCCGGATTCGTAAGTCTCCATGGCTTCAAGCGCGACTGCCGCCTGCGGACTGGTTTGGTCAAACGCAATAATGCGCTTGTATTCGGAAATCGCCGCCGGCCATTGGCTGCGGGAACGAAAAATTTCCGCAATTTGAAGTCTGGATTCCAGATGATCCGGCGCCAAACGGAGCACGGTTTGATATTCGCGCAAAGCCTCTTCGGAGCGGGCGGCGCTGGCGTAAGTTTGCGCCAGCATAAAATGCACTTCGGAATTGTCCGGCGTCAGCGCCAGGGCATTTTGAAAATATCCGATGGCGGTTTCGTATTGTCCCTGTTCGCGGTCGTGTTGAGCGCGTTTGATCAGATAGGAGCTTTGCTCCTCGGCGCTGAGCAGGTTTCGCCCGGCGTCGAGCAATCGGGACGGCGTCGTCAGTTTATCGCGCAGCAGAAAATACCCGCTGGCGGAAAGCACGACGATGGCGGCAATCAGGCTCAATCGCAGTTTCGATCCAAAGTTGGAGTTTTTGCCTAACCCTGAAGCCTGCGCCAAAACTGTCGAAGGCCCATTGGGTGGTAATTGGCCACTGCCTGAACCTCGCCCGGATGAATAATTCGTCGGCATCAGTGATCCAGTGGTTTTGCGATTGGCAGGCGTGGATGATTGAGATGATTGAGATGAAAATTGTGTTTTGACAGCCGTCACTGCTTGCGCCAATGCAGACGAACTGGTCGTCTTGGAGTCCGGTTTGGCGATAGTCGCAGCAGATTTGCTCTCGCTTTTGCTTTCGCTGCGAGGTTCAATGGATTCAGCGATGATTTGATTGATCCTTTCCTGTTTCTTTTTGACGGCTTCGACAATCAGAGGGCCTGACGCGCGAAGTCGCTTCAGAGATTCACTGATCGCTTTGTCGTTGGATTCGGGCACTGTCCCGGGAGACGGAGTTTGGTCAAGCGTGTTGACGGCGGCGTTGGGCAATTTGCCCGTGTCAGAATCGTTGAACGAAGTCGGGGTGGTCGAAACTGGCGACGTTTCGCGTTGATGATCTTTCGATGCGTTGCGTGCAGAAAATTCCACGTTCAAGCGAGCCGACGCAGAAGAAAACGCCGCCTGGTTATTCAACTCAGCTCCACATTGGCGGCAATACCGCGCAGCAGTTCCGTTGGCCGCTCCACATCTACCACAGTAATTCATGGTCATAACTTCATACCTCTAAAACACGCTTTTGCGGCATTGGCTCGCCACGATCAGGAAGACCGCTTGAGCCATTGCCCCAACGGGGCGGCGTGTTGTCAACGTGTTCATTCAATGATTGCGAATCGCGCGCTCACCGGCAGGCGAGAACGCAAGTCAGACATTCGGTTTTCAAAACAATGCTTTGCCGTTGAGGGAGGAATGCACTGCGATTTTTATTCTTTGACGACCTGGGTTTTGGCAATCTTGTCGTGCAGTCCACGCTGTTTGTCATTCCACAACATTCCGATAAACCCCAAGCCAGCAAAAAGCATGGAAAGCAAAAACACCAAAAGGCGAACGCTTACGGTCTGGTAATCCAGGGGCTGGCCGTCAATGCGAACGACCCGGAGCCCGATGAATCGTTTGCCGAAACTTTGCCCAAACCGCACGTAACTGTAGACCCAGTTGAAATAGATCATGGCAATTGTCAGCGCATAACCAACATATTGAAAGAACCCTCCGACTTCAGGCTCCATCAACTTGCGCTTGACGAAAAACGCCAGCAACAGAGTAACGGATAGGGGGAAAAGCGTCAGAATGTAATCCAGCAAAAAAGCGCTGCAACGGGCATTTAGACTCGGCGTTACCGCTTCGTCTGAACTGTGAGTGTTTGGCATAACGATGAAAGTTTCGTCCGAACTCATGTGACGCGGATGATTACGAAACCACGAACTTGAGTGTTGTTTCGCCCAGCTTGAGTTCGTCGCCGCTAATCAGCATGTGCGGCTTTCCTTGAGACAGCTTCAAGGAACCATTGACGACAGTGCCATTGGCGCTTCCCAGGTCTTCGATATAAAACTGCGCCCCTTGAGCCACGATCCGGGCATGGCGACGCGAAACGCGAGCCGACGGATCGTATTTCGACAGATCAACTTCAGGGCGAATGCCGCGATTCGGATCCACGCGCCCGATCAAACTTTCGCCTTCAATATTGAGCGGGAATTGCGCGTTCATTTCGCTGGTTCCCATGACGATTAACTTGGCGGTGGTCTTTTTCGCGGGCTGACGCGTGCCGCAATAAGCGCAGAACACATCGTCTGTCGCCAATTCGTGCCCGCAATTGACGCAGACGTTGACCGGCCCGAAACTTTGCGACGTTTCGTAAAGATTGGCCACTGCCACTGCTCCGCGCCGCCCTTCCTGCATGTAGCGCAGATGAGATTGCAACTCTTGCCCAAAGGCCTTTGCCGAAGGAAAACGATTTTCCGGTTTGTGTTCGACCGCGCGACAAATCATCTCTTCCATTTCCGGAGAGATATCCGGAACAATCTGACGAGGCTTGGGATTTTTGGCGAAATCAAAAATCAGCAGCGGGTTATCCTGCGGGTCGTGACCGGTCAGCAGATGAAACATCGTCGCGCCCAGCGAATAAATATCTGACCGCTTTTCAACGTTTCCGGCGAATAACTCCGGCGGCGCATAACCCATGGTTCCGATGGCGGTGACGCCTTTTTGCGTCGCAGCGACAAATCGCGCAATGCCAAAATCCACCAGCATGACGCGGTTTGTGCGCGAATCAATCATCAGGTTGGCAGGTTTCAGGTCGCGGTAAATGATCGGCGGATCTTGGGAATGGATGTAATCAAGCACGTCGCAGGTATCCACTGCCCATTTGGTGACTGTGAGTTCGTCTACCCTGCCACCTGATACCCGTTGACGCGCAGCCAGATCGCCGCCGTCAATATATTTCATCACCAGATAATAGCGTCCGCGCTCTTTGTCGAAAAAATACTGGTAAATGGTCGGAATCGAAGGATGATCGAGTTTGGCCAACAGTTCAGATTCGCGTTTGAAATCCTCAATGGCTTTCAAGCGCGAAGATTCGTCGGCAAACATTTCGATCATTTCTTTGACTGCAACGGGACGATTGGCCAGATTTTGATCTTCCGCCAGATAAACAGACCCCATCCCGCCGCCGCCGATGCGTTTGATGATCTTATAGCGATCAGCGAGCAGCGTGCCTTGAGCAAGCTGAATTCCTGTTGGTGTATTACCGGAAGCGGTCATACTCATAACTCCGGTGCGCGCTGGGCTGGCCGGCGCGACCGCGAAATTGATCGGTGTATCCTGCCACGCGCCGCATTCGCCACAGTAAGGGTCACCGGCTGTGGTTTGCGCTCCACATTCGGGACAGAATGCCATAGGTCAATGAAATTCCAAGTTCCGGATTCCAAACCAGGTTGCCTCAAATTGCCTCTGGCCATCTGGGGCAGCCTTCAGGCAGGGAAATCGAAACTGTTCTCAACTCAAAATAAACTTTAGAAACGTTTTCCCGACAATGATTTCATCGCCGTTGTTGAGCGGCTGTTTGATGCCGGGCAACAAGCGAGGCCCGCGATTGATAAACGTTCCATTGGTGCTGCCCAAATCTTCGAGCAGGTATTGATTATTCAAAAACTGTATTCGCGCGTGACGGCGCGAAACTTTGGCTTCGGGATCGTCCTGATCCAGATCTACATCCGGGAAAATTCCTCCATCCGCATCCCAACGACCAATCATTGACTCAATGCCGACAATCGGAAACTCTTTCCCAATTTTTCCGCCTCTTTGAATGACCAGCTTGGCGCGGACCGTCGGCACTTCTGCGTGCTGCGGATGATGGGCGCTCATGACGGGTTGTTGAGCATTTTCAGGAGTGTATGGTGCGCTTTTCAAATTTCCTGTTGGCCCATTGAACGCCGTAGTCTGGTTAATGGCTCCGACACTGGTGCTGACCGGAGGCAATGGCGGAATCGGATTTCCAGCCTGCGGCGTGGATTGAGCCGCTGATTGTGGCAAGCTCGACGCCGCTACATTCTGATTCGACGATTGTGCTGGCTGATAAACCGGTGGTGGAGGTGGTGTATACGGTGTCGCAGGTTTCGGCGTAACTGTGTCTCGCGTAAACGCTGGCGGTGGCGGTGGAACCGGCGCTTGTGGCGCGACGCTGGTCGTCATCTGAGACTGGAACGATGGCGGCGGCGCAAAGGCCGGTCGCACTGAACTGGCTGCATTAAGTTTGGTTCCGCACTCGTCGCAGTATTCAGAACCGTCCAAGTTGTCAGTGCCGCAGTGATAACATCGAATCATAGCTGCATTAGCCTCCGCTTGAGCGAAAACTCCTGATCATCAAAGTACCTGATAATTTGGGTTCGTCCGCCTGACTGTCGTGTTTGTCCTGTGAGTAACCCACGCGAAATGCACCACCGCCAAGCTTTATCCATAAAGAGCCGTCATTCTACACAGATTCATCTGCTCGCGCTAGTTGGCTAAAAAGAAAGTAAGGATGAATGTTTGCCACAAATTGCGGGTGTCAGGGTGGCTAAATTTTTTTGGAGTCTGGAACAGAAGAGGAAATCCTTGGCAGCAGGAACGAACATCATTCGCGCTTCGGCGCATCAGAGCCTGGCGAGATGCCGAAGCGCGAATTTTCAAAGGGCGATTAGTCTTTCGGCGCGAAATAACCGCTTCGCGCGCGTATGCGAAGTTCATGATTTTTCGCGGCTTTGACCTTGATCCGACGGAATTTTCCATCGTTGGTTTCATTGGTCGAGTAATAGCCAAGCAGATATTGAGCCTGTAATTCGGCGGTGATCTGATTGAACACCTGGGTCAAATCCTCCAGCTTATCCGGCAGGAAGGCCATTCCTCCGGTGTCGGTGGCCAGTTTGAACATTCCGTCCTGCCCCTTGATGCTGATGCGGTTGAGAAAGATCGAAGGGCCACTAGGATTGATCGAATAAAACAAACATTCGGCTCGTTGCAATTCACGCAAGGAATCGCCGAGTTTGAACCGGACGCTGTTGGTGTCTTCGCCATCGGAAAGCACCACCATGACGCGGCGAACTTCCGGATTGGAACTGTCGCTGATGTGTTGGGCGGCTTTGACCACTGTGTCGTGAAACGCCGTCGAATCTTCTGTTGGTTGAATGGACATCGCTCCTGCAACCGCTTTTTCAACGTTGTCGGTTCGAGCAACAGCCAGTTTGGGAACAGTGCCAATGGAAAAGATGGAAATGCCGTCGCCGGGTTTGAGCACTTGGTTGACAAAGCGGCTGGCGGCTTCCCGTTCAAAATCGAACCGATTGCGAATGCTGCGCGATACGTCAAACAGCAAAACCATCTCAATGGGTGTCTTGCCGGGTTCGCCCAGCGTTTGTACCTGCTGATTCACGCCATCTTCTTCGACGATGAAATCTTCAGCGGTCAGATTGCGTATGGGATTTCCATTGGCGTCAGTGACAGAAACAGGAACTGTGACCAGCCGTGAATCAATGCGAATCGTCTCCGGTTCCGGATCAGGCTGTTTGCCTGGTTTCTGTGGTTCTTGCGGATCCTTGGGTTTTTGCTGGTTCTGGGGCTCGGAAGATTGCTGTGCAGGTTCAGCCGGTTTTTCAGCAGACTTGGGATTTTGCGATTGATCCTTTTGGGCTGGATCGGGTTTGGCCGGATCGCTTTGTGGCAGATTATCCGGGACCCGGCGAGGCCGCTCGTTTTGTTCCGCTGGTTGACTTTTCGTGGGGGGCTGCTGCCCAAAGGATTCGAAAGCAATCGTTCCCAAGAAAAAACAACCCAGCGTCAGCAAAACCAACAGCCGTAAATTCAAAAAGCCTCGTTTTCCAATCATCACATCATCCTCCTTCGTGGTTTGGTCGGCTGAAAATAATAACGAGTGATGAACGAACATGTCGCTCATCACTCGCAACTACGACTCACAAGTACTCCATTGGCAGATCGTTTTGGTTTTCTGCGAACTATTCACCTGAACCGGTCGAACCCGGGCGGCGGATTTCCACCGGAGCAGGAGGAGCGGTCATACCTTTGTTGACCAGCAACCTGACTTCCACGCGACGGTTTTGTTCACGGCCTTCGCGAGTGTCATTTTCAGCCACCGGCTTGAGCGTACCAAAGCCATGCGGCTGGATGATCCGACGCAGCGGAATATCCTGATCGGCCAGATATTCGACCACAGCATTAGCCCGTTGTTGGCTAAGTTTTCGATTCAAATCGGCTTTACCTTCTGCCGAAGCGAAACCGGAAACTTCGATCAAGTAAGCTTTTTGCGTTTTGGCCTGTGTAGCAATTTCTTCCAACGTTTGCATCGCTTCAGGCGACAGCTTGGCGCTATTCACTTTGAAGTTGATGTAAATGACAGGCTTTTCTTCGTAATCGTCCAGATTGGCAATTGCCTGATCGAGTCGTTTATTCGTGGCTTCAACTCCGGCAATCGCGGCATCCGCTGTTTCTTGAGCTGCTTTGGCTCCGCCGCGAGCAGCATTGGAAACAGCAGCAAGTTCTTCGATTTGACCAGAGATACGCTGGGCGTTGGTTTCCACTTGAGTGATGCGCTCTTCGCTCTTCGAGACTCGGCCTTCAACCGGTTTCATGCGCGTGTTGACCGTGTTGGCCACGACCAATGCGTCATCTTTGAATCTGACTTTTTCTGCAACCAGAACGCCATTGGAATCGCCGCGACCTTCTGCCTCAACGTTCAATCCTTGCAGGAGTTGGGCGACACCATACTTTTTAGAACCTCGGAATGGATTGCCTTTTTTCTCTTCAATCTTGGTGCTGCCGGTCAGACTGATTCGATAATCGCCGCCGGTCTGGTCACGCAGAATGAAGCTATCTGCTTCGCGATCAACAATCACGCCGCTGAGCTTTTTCTTTGTTCCTGGCGAAACTTTCAAAATTTGGCTCGGGTCAACTTTCGTATCTTGAGCAAGTACCATCACGCTTGAAAGCGCCACTAATCCGCACAACAGCAAACCAATCAATGTTTTTTTCATCTTTTCCCCCCTATGAATTTGGAGTTTTGACCACAAAATAACTCTTCATGAGTCGTGAATACCAACGATCTTTCAACCAAGTTTCTGCAAACACCGTTCCACTAAAAAGGAAAATTCCGAGTTGGTTGATTTGCAAGCGCTTACAGAGAAAACCTTATGTTTTTTGTGTGCTCACTCCAGAACTCCGTATTCGAAAGTCGTACACTTAAAAACAAGTGAGTGGAGATATTACATACACACCGAGAACATTTTCCCTTTAAGCGCATAACATCTGACCGTTTTGGACAATATAAACAAATCATAGACGCATAGAATTAGAAATGGAAGTCCTTTGGAATAAATGAGAAGCACCATTTGGTTGATTGTGAAGAAGACCCTGTTTGATTTGGGGCAGGAGAGGTTTTATTGATTTCCCAGTCTGCAAGAGCAAGTTCGAGAGGGCGTTCTCGTGTTGCCCGCAAAACTCAGTCGGTTCACGACTCATCGGCGTGATGTAGAAAACTTGGAGGAGTTATGACGTTTGTTCGAGTGTTTGCAACTTTGCTTGGATTGTTACTTTTTGCTGGTGTGACACAGGCGCAAGGAATCATCTTGCCTCGTCCTTGTCCAAGGCCTATTCCGAGATGTCCACAGCCAACCGAGATTCCCCAGCAGCCATTGAAAGTGAAAAGCATCAAGCTCACCACAAAAATCAATGACCAGGTTGCAGTGACTCACGTCGAACAGATTTTTGAAAACGATACGCCTTTTGTACTCGAAGGCGTTTATTTTTTTCCGTTGCCTGACAATGTCTCAATCACAGAATTCGCTATGTGGGATGGCGACAAGCGTCTGGTCGGTGAAGTCCGTTCGCGCGACGAAGCTCGACAGATTTACGACAACATTGTTCGTTCACGGCGAGACCCTGCATTGTTGGAATACGCTGGGAAAAACTTGTTTCAAGCCAGTGTGTTCCCCATTCAACCGCACAGCGACAAAAAGATTGAGCTGAGTTATAGCCAAATTTTGACCGGCGAAAATGGTTCCGTCGGGTATCGTTATCCATTAGGGACAGGCTGGCGTGCCAATCATTTTGCTCCCAATCCTCCGCCACGACCACTTCCAAGAGACCGTGTAGGCGAGCAATCCACTCAGGTACGGCGCGGGATGGCAGGTTTTATTTCTGCGCAGATTGAAATTGTTTCCAGTGTTCCGCTGAAAGGGATTTATTCGCCTTCTCATGAATTGGACATCAAGCGCGATGGTGAAAGAAAGGCCAAAATCAGTTTTGAGACCTCAGCCGCGGCTGAACAGAAGGATTTCCAGCTTTTCTACAATTTCTCGGCGCAGGACTTTGGCGCATCGTTGCTGACATATCGCGAGCCGGGCAAGGATGGATATTTCATGTTGCTTGTTTCGCCCAAAGCTGAATTCGATGATCGCAATGTTGCCGCCAAGGATGTGATTTTCGTGCTTGATACGTCGGGCTCAATGAGTGAAGACGCGAAGATGGAAAAAGCCAAGGCTGCATTGCGATATGGCGTCAACGCGTTGAACGCCAAAGATCGTTTCAACATCGTTTCCTTTGCTGGGGAAGAGCATTTGTTGAGCGAATCGCTCTTGCAAGGGAACGAAGACGGCAAACGCCAGGCGCGTGAATTTATTGATCGGATGAAAGCAACCGGCGGCACGAATATCAACGATGCGTTGCTCTCGTCGCTCAAACAAGCCAATCACGGTGGAAAGGCTGAGCCGGGCGAACGCACACAGATGATTGTGTTGATTACTGATGGCCAGCCAACGGTTGGCGAAACGCAACCGAAACGAATCATGGAAAACATCCGCCAAGCCAATAAAACTCAGATTCGATTGTTTACATTTGGCGTCGGATACGATGTGAACACATTGTTGCTGGACAGTTTGGCCAACGAAAATCGCGGAGCTGTTGGTTACATCGAACCGAATGAAGACCTGGAAGTGAAAGTCTCCAACTTTTTTGCCAAGGTCAACCACCCGGTCTTGAGCGATGTGAAAATCAACTGGGGCGGGGCGCAAACCGATTTAGTTTACCCGCGCATGACGCCTGACATTTTTCACGGCTCGCAGTTGGTGTTGGTCGGGCGCTATCGCGATGGGACTAAGCAGAAGCTTCGTGTCACTCTGTCGGGAAACGTCAATGGACGCGAAAGGCAATTCGTTTATGACGATTTGTCCTTCCCGGAAAAACAAACGAACAACGATTTTCTGGCACATCTTTGGGCGATGAGGCGTGTCGGTCACTTGCTTGATCAAATTCGCTCAAATGGAGAATCCAAAGAGTTGCGTGACGAAATCATCCAGCTTGGAACTCGATACGGGATTGTCACTCCATACACGTCTTATCTGGTGCTTGAACCGGGAATGCGTTTGGATGGCGCGCACAGAGCTGTAAATCAGACCGTGGATATTCAGTCATCTGGTGGC
>JAEUQP010000029.1 GCA_016789645.1 Acidobacteriota bacterium
CGGCTGGTGGTGCTATTGTTTCCGCGCTTTTCCATCAGAATTTTCCTGCTACCGGAGGTTCACCATGAAACGTGCATTGACCACCAGCCTGATTGGGCTTTGTTTTGCGGTAGGGATGTACCAGCTTTGCCACGTCAGCCAGTCATCAGCCGCTGTCGTTACCTTCAACAAAGATATTGCGCCGATTATCCAGACCAAATGTCAGGCTTGTCATCGTCCAGGCGAGGTCGCGCCGATGGCCTTGTTGACCTACAAACAGGTGCGACCCTGGGCGAAATCCATTCGTGAAGCGGTGACTTCGCGCACGATGCCTCCCTGGTTTGCGGATGAGAAACACACCGAGTTTTCCAACGACCCTCGCTTATCGCAAAAGGAAATTGACACGATTCAGGCTTGGGTTTCGGGCGGCGCGCCGGAAGGCGACCCGAAAGATTTGCCGCCGAATCCGAACTTTCCTGAAGGTTGGCAAATTGGCAAACCCGACGTGGTGTTGCCGATGACTGTGGAATTCAACATTCCGGCAGAAGGCACGATCCCGTACAAATACTTCGCCGTGCCGACCAACTTCACCGAAGACAAATTCGTGCAGTTTGCCGAAATTCGCCAGGGCGATCGCGCGCACGTGCATCACGTCATTGTCAGTGTGCGGTATCCAGAGCACGGCGAATTGCCACCAGCGGGCGAAATCGAACCAGCCAAACTTTCCTCAGTTCGCCGCAGTTCCAATGATCGTCCGGCGGATTCCGATGGTCGGTTGGTCGGATGGGCGCCCGGCGAAGCTCCGCTGGAATTGCGCGAAGGCCAGGCCAAGCTAGTCAAAAAAGGTTCGGTGCTGATTTTCCAGGTGCATTACACGACCAATGGCGAAGCGGGCAAAGATCGTTCAAGCGTCGGGTTGATCTTTTCCAAAGCGCCGGTGGAAAAACGCGTCATCACCGCCGGAGCCGTGCAGAGCAATTTCGTCATTCCGGCGGGCGCTGCGAATCACGAAGTCGCCTCCGAATTCACGTTCAAGGAAGACAGCCACATAGACAGCCTGCATCCGCACATGCACATGCGTGGCAAAGACTTCAAATACACGTTGGTGTATCCCGATGGAAAATCGAAGGTGCTGCTCTGGATTCCGCGTTGGGATTTCGGCTGGCAGTTGACGTATGTGTTCAAGGAAGAAGTCTTCGCGCCCAAAGGCAGCAAGCTCGTCTGCGTCGCGCATTACGACAATTCGATCAACAACAAATTCAATCCCGATCCGACAAAAGACGTTCGCTGGGGAGATCAAACCTGGGAAGAAATGATGATCGGGTATCTGGATTACACGCTCGACAAACAGGATTTGCGGAAACAACCGCAAGCCGCCAGCAGCAGTTCCAGCAAATAACTCTGCGAGGAGGAACAGCACCATGAAACGATTTTTCGCCCTCTTGTCCATCGTCCTGCTTGCTATCGTCGCGATGATCGCTGAGCAGAATCAAGCTGCCACGGTCACGTTTACCAAAGACGTCGCGCCGATCATTTTCAACAATTGCGCCAATTGCCATCGTCCCGGCGAAGTTGCGCCCATGTCGCTGACTTCGTATGCGGAAGTTCGTCCCTGGAGCAAAGCCATTCGCGAAGAAGTCGCCGGGCGGACGATGCCACCGTGGTTTGCCGACCCGCAAACTTCGACGCTGCATTTCGCCAACGACCGCCGATTGAGCGAACAGGAAATCAAAACCATTCTGGCCTGGGTGGACGCCGGAGCGCCGAAAGGCAACGACAAGGATTTGCCGCCAATGCCGAAATACGCTGCGGGGTGGACGTTCGGCGAACCGGATTTGGTGATTGAAATGCCGGTCGAATTTGAAGTCCCCGCCGAAGGCGAATTACCAATGCAGAACTTTTACGTTCCAGTACCGTTTAGCGAAGAGCGATGGGTTGAAAAAGTCGAGCTTCGCCCGGGCAATCCGGCGGTTGTGCATCATTCGATTGCCAATGTGGTGGCCTTGCCCGCAGGCACGAAAATCGTCAACGGCAAAGCGGTCAGCGGCGGCGGTTCGGATGCCGCACTCAACAGCCAGTCGGCGCGGGAAACCGGCGGATTGAGCGAAGGCGGTGCGCCCAGAAGCGGGCGAGAAGTCGTCTTGAGCCAGGATTCGTTCACGCGATCCGGCGCGTTCAAGCTGGTCGGGCAAGCACCGGGCAAAGGCTTTGAACGACATCATCCCGGAACTGCCAAACGCATTCCGCCGGGAATGTATGTTCAGTTCAACATGCATTACCAACCTGCGGGACGTGTGGAAAAAGATCGGTCGCGGTTGGGATTGTGGTTCGCCAAACAGCCGCCGAAATACGAAGTTCTGACCAAAGGCGTCACCGACAACGTTTTTATCGAAGGCAAGGAACTGGCGGAAACTCGCATGATCAATGGCAAGGAAGTAAAAGTTCGCGGGCGCATCCCGAACATTCCGCCCAACGTGGAAAACTGGGAAATCAGCGCCGAAACGCCGATCAAGGAAAACATCACGTTGTATGCCTTTGCGCCGCACATGCATCTGCGTGGCAAAGACATCAAATACACGTTGATCTGGCCGGACGGACGCAAACAGGTGTTGCTCGATGTGCCGAAGTTTGATTTCAACTGGCAGTTGCATTACGAACTGGCCGAACCGTTGAAGATTCCTGCTGGCAGCCGGATTCACGCCGTCGCGCATTACGACAATTCAATCAAGAATCGTTACAACCCCGCTCCGCACAAGGAAGTATTTTGGAGCGAACAAAGCTGGGATGAAATGTTCATCCCATGGTTTGAATACACCGTGGACAGCAAAGTCCTGACCAAACCCGCTGCGCAAAGCGCGAGCAAATAACACCTGGAGGAAGAGGTTAATGAACACGTTCAAAGTAGTGCTGATTCTTTCGATGCTGGCGATTTTCGCCGTCGCTTCGCAAACGCCGCAATCCCCGGAACCACCGCTGGATGAAAAACGACTGACGATTCACACGCTGGTGCGCGAAGATATTTTTGCGGGCTTTCTGCAAAACGATCTGACTCGATTGGCCAGAGGAGAAAAGAACATCGAATTATTGATGGAAAAACGTCCCGGCTCAAAAGCCGAATTGATGGCTTGGAAAGCCGGAGCGACCGTGTATCGCGCGGTTCGCGCCCTGGAAGAAAAGCGGCAGGATGAATTCAAACAGAAGTATCAACAGGCGATGGACATCTTTGCCGAAGCCAACAAGCTGATGCCCGGCAACGGCGGCGTGGCAGCGGTCGAAGGCGGAACGCTTGTACTGTTTGCCGATCAATTGCCGAAAGAACACCGCGCGGCGGCGTGGGAACGGGCTTATTCCGCGTTCCAGATTTTGTGGAAATATCAGGGAGCCGGAATCGAAAAGATGCCAACGCACTTCAAAGGCGAATTGCTTGGCGGCCTGGCGCAGGCTTCGCTTCGTACCGGTCGTAAGGAAGAAGCCAATCAGTACCTGGATAAAATCCTGGCGGTGTTGGGCGGCACTCCCTACGAACCGGTTGCCAAGCGCTGGAAAGCCGATCCGAAATCGGCTGAAAACTCCACCATCGCTTGCATGACGTGCCACGAAGGCGGTCGTCTTTCGGCGAAGCTGACGGCACTGAACACGAAGTAATTGTCGAACTAAAGAAACTACAAATGGTCACGAACTCACACGAATAACAGACCACAAAAAGCACAGAAGGCACAAAATTGATTCAGTCGTTTTTGTGTCTTTTGTGTTTTTTGTGGTGAACAATTTTTCGTTCTGCATTATTCATTCGTGATCATTTGTGTTTATTCGTAGTTGGATCTTTTCCCATTCAAATAACTGCAATGACTCGAATCCTGATTCTCGCACTGCTGATATTCCCTCCGCTGTTCCAGCAAGCTGGCCAGCAACCTTCGCGCCCGACCGAACCGACCGATCCGATGCCGCCGCCGAACATGGATTATTTCCTCGGTTCCTGGGAATTTGATTGGAACGTGCCGGAATCGCCGCTCGGTCCGGCTGGCAAGCTCAAAGGCAAGGAAACATACAAGAAGCTCAACGCGACAACCTACGAAAGTGTGATCGAAGGCGATAGCCCGTTAGGGACGATCAAAGGCAAAGCCACCACCATTTACAACGAAAAAGACAAACAGGTAACGCGCACCGAAACCGGGTTGTTCGGCAACGTAGAGCTGAAAAAGATCGGCCCCATTGGCGGAGACCTGGGCGGGTATTACACGATTTTTTGGGAAACCGAGCCGATCAAGAAAGGTGGCAAAACCGTCAAGCTGAAAGGCAAAACGCTGATGTTGTCGCCCGCCAATTACCGTTTGCAGGTGCAGATTTCTGTGGATGGTGGGCCATACACCAATTTTGGCAATCCGTGGTTTCGCAAATCTGAAGTCAAATAAGATTTGCTCTGAAATGAGACTCGAAGAGATGTTTCTTCACCGCAGAGGCGCGGAGAGCCGCAGAGATTGCGCAGAGGTTTTCTAGCTACTCTGCGCTGCCTCAGCGTTCTTTGCGCCTCTGCGGTAAATCGGCACAGGAAATCCGATCTACCCCAATCGAGAACGCTGAATGAAAGCTCCAACGAAAATCCTATTTCTTTTTTTTGTCCTATTTTTTCCTCTCCTCTTTTCTTCCAACTTTTCGGGAAACCACGCAGCATTTCAGCAAACTGCACCGACTTCCGCTGAAGGCGCGGCGTTGTACAAACAACGATGTGCCGTCTGTCACGACGAACCGCAGGATCGAGTGCCGCCACTGTTTCTGATTCGCCGTCGTTCGGCGGAAGACGTGATTCAAACGCTGACCAGCGGTTCGATGAAACAACAGGCAAAAGGCTTAAGCGAAGAGCAGATTCGACAACTTGCCATTCATCTGACCGGAAAATTGCCCGGCGAACCGATTCGTAATCTGGACGCGAACAAATGCACGGGCGTTCCGCCGCCGATCAAACTTGCAGCGGGCGATTGGAACGGCTGGGGACGCGATCTGGACAACACGCGGTATCAGCCTAACTCTGGCCTTAAGCCTGAAGACATTCCGAAGTTGAAAGTGAAATGGGCGTTCGCGCATCCGGGGCCGATGGCAACCGGACAACCGACAATCATCGGCGACCGATTGTTTCTGACCACCGAAGCCGGATACATCTTCAGCCTGAACGCCAAAACCGGCTGCACCTATTGGGTGATGAACGCCGGTTCCGCCGTGCGCGCAGCAATGACCGTTGGGCCGTTCCCATCGAAAGGAAAATTCGCGCTGTATTTCGGCGACGAGCGTTCTGCTGTTCAAGCCGTGGACGCTGAAACCGGCAAGCTGTTGTGGAAAACCAAAATCGAAGATCACGTGTTGTCGCGGATCACCGGCTCGCCGGTTTTGCATCGCAATCGGATTTTTGTTCCGGTGTCGTCATTTGAAGAAACCGCCGGGCGCGACACCAAATACGAATGCTGCACCTTTCGCGGTAGCATCGTTGCGTTGGATGCCACGACGGGCAAAGTGCTCTGGAAAAGCTTCACCGTGCAGGACGTGCCAAAACCCTTCAAGAAAAATTCCGCTGGAACGCAGATGTTTGGTCCGGCGGGAGGCGCAATCTGGGCGGCTCCGACGGTGGATGCCAAACGCGGCGTGATTTACGGCGCGACCGGCAATTCGTACACCGATGTCGAAACCGCGCACACCGATGCGATCATGGCGTTTGATCTGGCGACGGGACGAGTTCGCTGGACGAATCAGTTGATGCCCAAAGACAACTTTCTGGTCGGATGCCGCCAACCCGGCGT
>JAEUQP010000048.1 GCA_016789645.1 Acidobacteriota bacterium
GATCAATTCGTCGCTGCTCCGATCAATCAAGGTTTCCACCGAAGCCGTCCAGGGCGGATTTGGGTTCTGAATTCTGGATTGAATCATCGGATCGCCGAATTGCGAAATCGGGTAGCGGCTGACGATCAGGGCGTTGCCACCGTCGGCAATCCATTTTTGCAGGGCAGCGGCTTCCTCGTACGGAATGTCGAAATTGGGAGTGAAGGGGCCAACGACGACCAGCATCGCTTCGGCAGGTTTGGTCACGCCGACGTTCAGCGATTTGAAATCTTCGCGCAATCGCGTGACAGCCGTGCCGGATTCCTCCAGCAATTGATAAAACGCGCGAGTACCGGTTGGGCCGGAATTGTAGCTGGAGCGATTCGGTTCGCGTTCGTTTTCCGGCGGGCGGTCAAATTCCAGGTTGCCCGCTGCGCTGAGCGCGATAAGCGCGCCCAGTGCCAATGCAATGCTGATGATGATGCCCAGATAACGACGCATAAAAGTTGACTGGCGTTAAACCCCGAACTGCTTGAAATGATGATCGAGGTGTTTGTAGCCCAAAACTCCCCAATCTTTGGCCGATAGTTTCCCGAATGCCGGATGTTCTCGCCCGTCTGTTTGCTGACTGTTGGCGGTCAATTGAGCGAACGTCTGTTTGAATTCGGCAAGCTCGCGTTCCCATTCACCTGGCACACGATCAACCAGTTCCGGCGCGGTAGGAGCACCCTTCGGAAAAGGAAGCACGTAAATAATCAAATAGCGGATTGGGGCAAGTTTCAGCGGGGAATTTTTGGAAGCAATGTTCATTTCCCCCATCGCCATTCGCAACCCATCCGTGACGTGAGTCAGCATGCGCGGGCAATTCATTTTCCCCCACTGCGCCGGAGCGTCGGGGCGTAACTTGCCAAGTCGTTCCAACAGTTCTTCTCGCACTTCGGCTTGCCAAATGGATTTCATGCGCAAATCTCCTTGCCTCGTCAGCCAACAGTTTCCTGGTACAGCGTCAAAAAGTCATTGAATTCGGTTTCGGTCGCCGGTTCCTGTCCATACCAGATATGTTCAAACGCGCCGGTCATCACAGAGAAGGTTGGATACAGTGACGTTTCAGGTTTTAGTTCGTCCAGATAATCGCGATTGGTTTTGGCGCGATGAAGTCGCACTTTGCCGCGTTGTTCCAGTTCACACAGCAACGCGATATAAGTTCGACGAATAGCGCTCCGGAAATCCCCATTGCCTGCAAGCTGCCGGGCGTTGTTCAGCAGATCGGCTGCCGTCACATCTTCCGGCAATTCTTCGCCGAGCACTTCCCGAACTTCATCGTCTTTCTTTCGCCATCGTCGCAGTTTCTGGAACAGTTTGACCAGTCCGAAGGAAGCCGCCGCCAGCAGAATCAATGTGACAATGATCCGAACGGCAGCGACCGAACCCGTTCCGCTGTTGCCAACCTGCGGGTTGCGGCTGCCAAACAGCCTGGCCAGCAAACCGACGATTTGATCCCAAATCCGTTTGGTCCACTTTTTGATGGTGGACTCTTTTTTCTCCTCCGGCAGGTATTCGGATCGAGACAGGATTTTTTGAAGCAGAGCGCGTTGATCCGCTGCCGTAACGCTTTCCGTCGAAGCCGTCACTTGTTGTTCCAACACCAAAAGCCGGTCGGCCATTTCGATCAACATCGAACGAACCTGCTCTTCGTCGCCGTAAGAGTTTTTGATAATCAGATCGGCTGCCACGTGTAACCATTCGTTGTTGGTGCGGATCGTCTGTCCTTCGGTTTCAATGTCTTCCTGAGCGGGAATCAACTGTTTGATGGCGTTCATGGCGGCGACGATTTCCGCCGCCGCCGGTTCGCTGTCAATCAACGGATCAATCAATTGTTCGGCCTGAAATAATCGCTCGGCGTATTCTTTGACCGAACTGGCGGCCAGCGCAGGCAAACCGCCGCCCAGCCACCAAATCAACAGCGTGGCAACCAGCGCTCGAATCCAATTGAGATTCAATCCTTGTTTCATCTGTTCGTTCAAAACACGGAACCGCAAACGCGGCAAAACCGGTCTTCATCGCCCGCTGCCGTTCCACACCAACGACAAAACCGGTTGATCGGTTTAGCCGGTTCCGCCTCTACGGGCGATTGCGCAGCAGCAGGGAGTTCCAAACTTGGCATCATCGTCGGCTGTGTTTCCATCGTGACGGTTGGTTCGATATCCAATTGAGAAAATACCGGTTGAGAATGGAGGGGATCGGCGGCGACAGGCGTCGCGCCCGGAAATTCATGTGGTGCAATCGGAGCTGAATCCTGCGACGGCGTTTGCAACGTGGGCGTGTAATTGTTCAATCCCAAAATGGACGGAACGCCTGTAAACGATTCCTGCACCGTCAATGGTGTACCGAACAGCAGCGTTGACGACTGTGCAGCCATTTGCACCATGCCCGGCGTCGGTGGCAACAGCCGATTGGCCATCAACTCGATGTCGAAGCCTTCTTTGCGGACGCGACTGTCCAGGTACAGCAACGTGAATCCGAGCATGGCAATTGGCGCAATAATGATTTCGCTGACTTGAGTGACCGTTTGATACGCAATGTTGAACCAGAAGGGAATGTCCTGGTTGAAGAGATTGATGTCAATTCCCATCCAGTATGCCACCGAACCGAGCGGAGTAAACAGCAACCACCAGGCTGACCACGCCACATAAAACCAAAACAGAATCAGCGCGGCGATCCGCCACATTTCGCCACCCGCCAGCGAAAAGCTGCGGCTGATGGAACTGAACACATTTTTGCCTTCTACCATCATCACCTGTGGCACGTATACGACGCGACTGTAAACCAGCAGGAAAATCAGCAGGATTCCGATGCCGACGGTGATGGCAAAACCGGTGCCCAACACGACTTGCAGAACATAAGGAGCAGTCGAAAGCAGTGCAGCAACAGCGACCCCGATCAGCATGGCAATGATGATGATGAAATAGACAATCGCGCTTGCACCAATCAGCAGCAATCCGACCATCAGGATGGCGCCAATCAACGACCAGAATCGTTGGCGCACCACGCGGTAAACGTCTTTCGCCAGAATCGGCTTGCCTTCAAAAAAATGATCCACCAGCGACCGCGACGCTCCGCCCAGGACGGCGTAAAACGCGGCTTTGCCAAACAGCCAGACGATAAACCCGACAATGATCAGCAATGTGGAAACCGCGACCCGACTGTCGCCTCGATCCAGCGAAAAATTGCGAACCCCGGCGTAATACATCACGGTGCCGAGGTAAGCGATCAGGCTCGGCCCAAACACAATTCGCAACAACGCGAGAAAGTTTCGGCGGTAAATCCGCACAGCGCGATCAATAATGTCGCCTGCTGACATGGGCGCGAGCGTGAACGAGTCGAAGGAATTCATAGCGTCCGAGAAAGCTATCGAGTTGATGCGTTCGGCTGAGACCGGTTGCTGCATTCAGCCGGGCGCATCTTAAGCGATTG
>JAEUQP010000127.1 GCA_016789645.1 Acidobacteriota bacterium
CCTGTTCAACGGCGGATTGGGGTTCATCAATTTCTTTCGCCAGATGGCAGAATTTTTTGCCGATCCCGAACAAGCCAAACTCGGCTTGGTGCATTTTGTGACGCACCTGCCGAACGCGTACACCATGAACGCCGATTTGGCATGGGGCGGCGGCCAGATTCCCCTGCGTTGGGGAAACGTGTTCACGACGCTGCTGATCCCGCAACGCTCCATGTTGTTTGGGCTGCCCTTGGTTGCCTTGATTATTTTGCTGTGGTGGATGGCGCTCGGCGAACAGGATCGCGGCGGACAAGGATCGTTGCGCCGACGATATTTATTTGCCGCCGGAATTCTGGCGGGATTGTTGCCGATGCTGCACGCGCACGGATTTTTTTCTGTAGCAATTGCCTGCGTGCCGATGGCGCTGTTGTTTTTTTCGATTGATTGGCTGGCGTTTTTTGTACCGATGGGCGTGCTGGCCGCGCCGCAAGCGTTGTATTTGAGCGGCACGCAGGTCAAAAACGAATTGTTCAAGCTGAAGTTTTTCTGGGAAGCGGGCGAATCCAATCCGTTGCTGTTTTGGGCGGCCAACGCCGGGCTGTTCATCCTGCTGCTGGTGATTTGTTTGTTGGCCAATCGGCTGGCAACGATGCGGCAGGTGAAATTTTACCTGCCGTTCTTGTTGTGGTTCATCGTGCCGAATGTCATCAAACTGGCTCCGTGGGATTGGGACAACATCAAAGTGCTGGTGTATTGGTCGCTGGGGTCAGTAACGTTTGTCGCGCTAGTGCTGGCGTTGTTGCTGGCACATCGGTGGAAAGCGCTGAAACTGCTCGGCGCAGCCTTGCTGATTGTGCTGACCTTGTCGGGCGCGATTGACGTTGTGCGCGCGTTGTCCCCCGTGGAAAACGTTCCGCTGTTCGGGCAGGCGGAACTGGATGTCGCCGAATTGATTCGCCAACGAACTCCGCCGCGCGCCGTGATCTTGCACGCGCCGATTCACAATTCAGTCGTGGCATTGACCGGACGCCAGTCGGTGATGGGGTATCCGGGGCATTTGTGGACGCACGGTATTGCCTACGGCCAGCGCGAAGCCAGTGTCAAAGCGATCTTTCGCGGAGGAACCGACAGCGCGCGTCCGCTGGTTGAACTCGGCATTGAGTATGTCGTCATCGGTCCGGCAGAACGATCCGGCGAACTGGTCGTCGCCGAAACTTTCTTTACCGAATCGTTCCCGCTGGTGATTGACCACGCAGGATATAAGGTTTACCGAGTGAAATAACGGTATGGGGAGCGCGACCCTGAGTTTCAGCGATTGGCGCTTTCAGTAACGCTCAGGTCGCTTACGCTCCCCGTACTGCATCAAGTGCAGTATGTACGCCGAAATCGCCATTCCGCTCAACGTGCATCAAACGTTCACGTACCGCTTGCCGGACGGCATTGCCGCCAATGCTCGTCCCGGAGCGCGCGTACTGGTTCCGTTCGGGCGCCAGTTGCTGACGGGTTACATCGTGGATTTGCACGAGACGCTGGAAGCAACCGGACAAGCCGACGAAAGTTTTGAGATCAAGGAAGTCGAAGAACTGTTTGATACCGAACCGCTGGTAACGCCTGAACTGTTAGACCTGACCAAATGGATTGCGGATTATTATTACGCGCCTTGGGGCGAAACCATCAAAAGCGCTTTGCCTGCTGGCATCAACACTGACGCCGAAGCGCTGTTGACCATCACCGAAGCCGGACGCGAAGCTTTGGCCCAAGCGAAAACCAAACGTCCAGAATTGGCCGCCAAAATGCAGGCACTGGAATTCATCGCGCAAAACGACCAAACGCCGATGAGCGAACTGGTCAGGCAATTCGAAAAACCTCGTGCAGCCGCCATCGCTCGCGAATTGCAAAAAGCCAACTTCGTGATGGTCAAACGACAATTGCAATCCGCCACGGTCAAGGCCAAAAAACAGCAAGCTGTCCGGTTGCTGCAATCAACACCCGCCGAAGGCAAACCGCTCAACGAACAGCAAAGAAAAGTCATTGCGTTGTTGGCGGAATCCGCCGAGCCAATGGCGTTGAGCGAATTGACGGAGCTTGCCGATGTCAGCCCATCGGTCATTCGCACGCTGGAAAAACGCGGTTGCGTCGAAGTCTTCACGCGCGAAGTGCGCCGCGATCCGCTGGCTCATTTGCCCCCGAGCCGGACTCCTGACCAGCCAGGCGGAGATTCCGACCTGACGCTGACGGAAAAACAACAAACCGCGCTCGATGAAATCAGCGCCAAGCTCGACGAAGGCAATTACGCGGCGTTTTTGCTGCACGGCGTAACCGGCAGCGGCAAGACGGAAATTTACATTCGCGCGATGCGGGCGACATTGGACAAAGGCAAATCGGCGTTGATGCTGGTGCCGGAAATTTCGCTGACGCCAATGTTCGCGCGACGATTGCGAGCCCATTTCGGCGACGCGGTGGCGATTCTGCATTCGTCACTTTCCGACGGTGAGCGCTTGGACGAATGGAACCGGCTGCGGCGTGGCGAAGCTCGCGTTTGCATCGGCGCGCGTTCCGGCGTCTTCGCTCCGATGCAAAACGTCGGTTTGATCGTCGTGGACGAAGAACACGAAGCGTCATACAAACAAGACGAAACGCCGCGTTACCATGGACGCGACACGGCAATCATGCGCGCGCACCAAGCCGGAGCCGTCATCATTTTGGGCAGCGCCACGCCTTCGATGGAAACCTTTCACAACGCGCAATCCGGCAAATACCATTACCTGAAACTGGACGAACGCATTGGCGGGCGACGACTGGCCGAAGTCGAAATCGTGGACATGCGGCAGGTCTTTAATCGTCACGGCAAACAGCAGGTATTTTCAGACGAAATGAAGCAGGCGATTCTGCAAAACGCCGAACGTGGCGAACAGACGCTGGTGCTGCTCAATCGCCGCGGGTTTTCGGCTTCGCTAATTTGCCGAAGCTGCGGCCATCGCGCAGGCTGTCCGAATTGCGACGTGGCGTTGACCTTTCACAAAATCGAATCGCGGCTAATTTGTCATTACTGCAACCATCACGAACGAGTGCCGCGCGCGTGTCCGACCTGTCAGGGCGCGTTCATTTATTACGTCGGCGAAGGCACGGAACAGATCGAAGCCTTGCTGAAAGAGCTTTAC
>JAEUQP010000137.1 GCA_016789645.1 Acidobacteriota bacterium
TGCATTGAAGGCGATCTAAGGACAGCGCGTGGAAACTTCGACCAGCATTCCGGGCTTTGTCATTCGGCAGGCGAGCGAATCCGATGTGCCGCTGATTTTGCAATTCATTCGCGGGCTGGCGGAATACGAACGGCTGGCGCACGAATGCGTGGCCGATGAAGCGACGCTCAAGAAGACGCTGTTCGGCGAACGCAAAGTCGCCGAAGTCGTCATCGGTTATGACCTCGACAACCCGGTTTGCTTTGCGTTGTTCTTCCACAACTTTTCGACGTTTCTGGGCAGGCCGGGAATTTATCTCGAAGACCTGTTCGTCAATCCTGATCAACGCGGCAAAGGGTTCGGCAAAGCGATGCTCGCGTATTTGGCCAAACTTGCCGTCGAACGTGAATGCGGACGGTTGGAATGGTCAGTGCTGGATTGGAACGAACCGGCCATCAAATTTTATAAATCGCTCGGCGCAAAGCCGATGGATGAATGGACGATCTTTCGAGTCACCGGCGACGCGTTGACACAACTCGCCGGCCAGGTTTGAAAATTCCAGTCGCAGATGAACGCAGACGAACGCTTCTGCAAACATCCGTGTTGATTTGCGGCCAAGTTTCTTGGGAATTCAAATGATTAAGAAATCAAGCAATCATATCAATCAAAACGAAGGCACAATTTTTGAGCGGTCGCGTCCGGGCAAAGTCGGGTATCACCTGCCTGCGTTGGATGTTCCCGCAGAAGATTCGCTGATTGCCGCGCGGCTGTTGCGCGATGACGATCTGGCCGGATTGCCGGAAGTCAGCGAAGTGGATGTCATTCGCCACTTCACGCGCATTTCGACGTGGAATTATGCGGTGGATTTGGGCATGTATCCGTTGGGGTCTTGCACCATGAAATACAACCCAAAGATCAACGAACGCGTTTCGCGCTTCGATGGGTTTGCGGCGTCACATCCGTATCTGCCGGACGAACAGGCGCAAGGCAATCTGGAATTGTTGAAACGATTGGAAGACGCCCTGGCGGAAATCACCGGTTTGCCCGGCGTCAGCTTGCAACCGGCGGCGGGCGCGCAAGGCGAGATGACCGGCCTGATGGTCATTCGCGCCTGTCTGGAAGCTCGCGGCAACGCGCGCAAAGTCGTTCTGATTCCCGATTCGGCGCACGGCACAAATCCGGCTTCGGCGGCGGTGTGCGGGTATCAGGTCAAAACGATCAAATCTACTGCCGAAGGCGCGGTTGATCTGGAAGCCTTGCGCGCGATGGTCAACGAAGACGTTGCCGCGCTGATGCTGACCAATCCTTCGACGCTGGGACTGTTTGAAGAAAACATTGAAGAAGTCTGCAAGATTCTGCACGACGCGGGCGGTCTGGTGTACATGGACGGCGCGAACATGAATGCGCTGGTCGGGGTGACGCGACCGGGCGATATGGGCGTGGATGTCATTCACCTCAATCTGCACAAAACTTTTTCGACGCCGCACGGTGGAGGCGGCCCCGGCGCTGGCCCGATTGCCGTGACTGCGGAATTGCAACCGTTCCTGCCAGTTCCGCGCGTCGTGGTTGAAGACGGCAAATACAAACTTGATTTCAATCGCCCTCAAACAATTGGTCGAGTGCGCGCTTTTCACGGCAATTATTCGGTGCTGGTTCGCGCGTTGTGTTACATCCTGACGCTCGGCGCAGAAGGGTTGCGCGAAGCGACGGAAACCGCCGTGCTCAATGCCAATTACATTGCTCATCATTTGAAAGACGATTACGAGCTCGGTGTGCAGGGCAAAGCCATGCATGAGGTGATTTTCAACGACAAACGCCAGCAGAAATTCGGCGTTCACACGTTGGACATCGCCAAACGGCTGATTGATTACGGTTTTCATCCGATGACGATTTACTTCCCGCTGGTCGTGCCGGGCGCGATGATGATCGAACCGACTGAAAGCGAAGGCCGTGATGAACTGGACGTGTTCATTGACGCCATGAAATCCATCGCCCGCGAAGCTGAAGAAAATCCCGAACTGGTCAAAACGGCTCCGCACAACACGCGCATCGGACGATTGGACGAAGCCGCCGCCGCGCGCAAACCGGTGTTGCGATGGAAACCGGCCAGCAAGGCAGCCAGCGCATAACCTCTCAACGCCGTTTACGAAACACCGCAAGCCCGTTGGAATCCGCCGTGGAATCCAACGGGCTTCCTATCTTGCAAGTCAGGCGTTCTGCAACAGGAAAAATGGAGAGGCAGCTGGTTAAAGTTTCCCCCTCTGTACAAGCCGTCAAAGTGCGCGTTAATATCATTGCCGGCATTAAAAAACGATACAAACGATTGCCTTTGCACGAAAAATTTTATGAGTCGAGTCACTGGGTCATTAAATCCGCTCACGGCGGAATTGTCCGAACAATTGCGCGTTCATTTGCGCCGGATGTTGGTGCGTCTGGACGAGCTTCGCGCCTTGGCGTCCAACCCTGCCACCTGGACGCCGCCGGTTGATGTGTATGAAACGGAAGACGCTGTGCTGATCCATATCGAACTTCCGGGAGTTCCCATCGGTCAGGTGCGCATCAAGATTCTGGACAATGTACTGAAGATCGAAGGGCAGAAGGAACGCACTACGCCAACGGCGCGATTGTTGCCCGAACCCGAACGTCCGATTCGGTTTCTTTGTCTGGAACGAAGCTACGGCAATTTCAGCCTGAACCTCCCCGTCAACTGGCAACTGGAAGCCGAAAGCGTGACAGCACATTTGCGCGACGGTGTGCTGCAACTCCATTTGCCGAAGGCCACGACTTGCGGCAGAGAAATCGCAATTACGATTACGGAATAAGTTCGCAGGTCACCATTCACAGAGTGGCTTTTGGAAGTGACCGCGAACCGCGAACAGGAAACTGGTTATGTCTACAACTGCTGAACAAGAAGAAAAACAACTCACTGGCTCCGAAACACCCGAAGAGCAATTACGGATACCGGATGTGTTGCCGGTGTTGCCGTTGCGCGACATCGTGATTTTCCCGTTTATGATCGTGCCGCTGTTTGTCAGCCGCGACCGTTCGATTCAGGCCGTGGATCAGGCGCTGGCCGAAAACCGCATGATTATGCTGGCCGCACAAAAAGACCCTGACAAAGAAGAACCCGGTACCGGCGATTTGTACGATGTGGGAACCGTGGCGATCATCATGCGAATGCTGAAATTGCCCGACGGTCGCATTCGCATTCTGGTGCAGGGCATCGCGCGCGCCAAAATCCATTCGCTCGAAGATTCCTCAGGCTTTTTGCAGGCGCGCATCGAAGAGTTGAAGGAAACTGCGCCGGAACAAACCCTGGAACTCGAAGCGCTGACGCGCAACGTGCGCGGTTCGCTGGAAAAGGCTGTCACGCTCGGCAAAAACGTTTCGCCCGAAGTGATGACCATTGTTTCCACCGTCGAAGAACCTGCTCGATTGGCCGATTTGGCCGCGTCGAATCTGGAACTGAAAGTCGAAGACGCGCAATCAGTTTTGGAAACGCTGGCCATCATTCCGCGATTGCATCGTGTCAACGAATTGCTGGCCAAGGAAATCGAAGTCCTGACCGTCCAGGCCGAAATCAACACCCAGGCCAAAACCGAAATTGATCGTTCGCAACGGGAGTTTTACCTGCGCCAACAGCTCAAAGCGATTCAACAGGAACTGGGCGAAGGCAACGAACTGGCCGAAGACATCGCGCAATATCGCGAAAAAATGGCCAAGAGCAAAATGCCGAAAGCTGTCGAAGAAGAAGTCGAACGCCAGTTGAAAAAGCTGGAGCGCATGCATCCCGATGCGGCTGAAACCGGCACGCTCAGAAACTGGCTGGACATCATGGTGGCGCTGCCGTGGTCGAAATCGTCGAAAGAAAATCTGGATTTGAAAAAGGCGCAAGAAATTCTGGACGAAGACCATTACGGGTTGGAAAAGGTGAAAGAGCGCATCATCGAAGCGCTGGCCGTTCGCAAAATCAAAGAAAAGCCGAAAGGTTCAATCTTGTGTCTGGTTGGACCGCCGGGCGTGGGCAAAACGTCGCTCGGACGTTCGATTGCGCGCGCGCTGAATCGCAAATTCGTTCGCCTGAGTCTGGGCGGCGTTCACGACGAAGCGGAAATTCGTGGCCATCGCCGCACGTACGTCGGCGCGATGCCCGGTCGAATCATTCAGGCCATTCAAACCGCCGGGACGAACAATCCGCTGATTATGCTGGACGAAATTGACAAGGTC
>JAEUQP010000138.1 GCA_016789645.1 Acidobacteriota bacterium
GGGCGATTGAAACATCCAACCGGCCAGTTGACTTTGGCGTCCGCGGTAAATTCAGCCATTGCGCTGACAGACGCCGCCGCACTGGCAAAAGCGGTGTGTTGAATGAATTGTCTTCGATTCATGCTTGATCCATTCCTTTAGTTGATTGGAGCAGGTTTTCCTTGCTCGGATGCGTTGTTTATCTCATGTTGAGATGTTTTGGATGACGTATGATTTCTCTGCCTTATACCACACGTGAAGGACAGTTTGAGAACTCTGCCGTTGATTTTCGGAGCATGTACGAGTCAGAATAAAAATCATTTTGTCATAGGCACATTTAACATAAGTCTTACAGTTCATTGAGTCGTACTTAAAATCGAGCCGGTAAACTTCCAAATCAATTCACCAAACGAGAGGTAGCCAAATAATTCCGGCGCAAAAACAGTTGCGATCACGGTCGGAGTCTATCCCGATCATCAAAATCACCTTTACATTTAGGGGGTAACCTTGAAAAACGAAAAACGATTTGTTCAAGCATTGCTGTCTGCTTGCACCTTGAGCCTGGCGTTTTTGCTTGCAGCGACGACGGGCTTCGCGCAGTTCGACACCGCAACCGTGCTTGGCACGGTCAAGGACTCCAACGGAGCCGCGTTGCCCGGTGTGACCGTGACATTGAAAAACATTGATACAGGCATTGCTGTCAATGTGCAGTCCGATGGCGACGGCAACTTTCAATTCACCAACGTCAGAATCGGGAATTACCGCGTCACAGCCGAAAAGCAGGGGTTTTCCACCGCCGTGGTCGAACGTATCAATGTCGCCGTCAACGCTCGCCAGCGAGTGGATTTGACCATGCAACCCGGCGCGGTGACCGAAACGGTCATCATCACGGATGCCGCACAATTGCTGGAAACCGATTCCAGCGTGCGCGGGCAGGTGGTGCAGAAACAGCAGATTGTCAGTTTGCCGCTCAACGGACGTTCTTACGCCAATCTGGTTTTACTGGCTCCGGGCGTGCGCGAATCCAGCCAGAATGCCGCTACCGGCGGAGGCCGCGAAGCAGCGTTTAACGTCAACGGACTTCGCAATACGATGAACAACTTCTTGCTGGACGGCGTGGACAACAACGCGTATGGAACCAGCAACCAGGGATTCTCTTCGCAAGTCGTGCAGGTTTCGCCCGATGCCGTGGACGAATTCAAAGTCCAGACCAACACCTACAGCGCGGAATTCGGTCGCAGCGGCGGAGCGGTCATCAACGCAGCTTATCGGAGCGGCACGAACCAGTTTCACGGCAGCGTCTGGGAGTTTCATCGCAATACGGTGTTGAATGCCGTCGGATTTTTCAAACCGACCAGCGGCGTCAAACCTCCGCTGATTCGCAATCAGTTCGGCTTCACGCTGGGCGGACCGATTGTTCGTGACCGCACGTTTTTCTTTCTGGATTACGAAGGATTCCGTCAGGTGGCGAAAGACGTTCAGTTTTCGACTTTGCCGACGTTGCAGCAACGACAAGGCATTCTGACGGGCGACGTTCGCGTTCCGTATGATTTTGTGGATTCCACTGGCGCCACGGTCAGAGCCGGAACCATCATTCCCGCCGGTCAATCGGTTCCGATGACGGCGTTTGCTCGCAAGGTGTTGAATGAATTGCCTGCGCCGAATATCACGGCGGGAAAAACGGAAACCAATTTTGCCAACAATTACAGCGAACTGGTCACCAATCGAAATTTCAACGACAAATTCAACATCAAGCTGGATCACAATTTCAGCGAAAAGTTGAGTGGATTTGTCCGCGTCAGCCACCGCAAGGTGAACGAATTCAATGGCCCGACGATTCCGGGACCTTCCGGCAGCGGCGGCAACGGATTCATCAACGTGTTGAACCAGCAACTGGTGTTCGGTTCGACGTATGTATTGTCGAGCGGTTCGGCGTTCGAAGCTCGTCTGGGGATTTCCAAAATCGAAGGCGGCAAACGGCCTCCGCTGAGCGGCGGGCCGAGCGTGCGCGAACTGTACGGCATTACAGGATTGCCCGATGATCGTTCGATTACCGGTGGATTGACCACACAAACTATCAACGGATTCTCGCAGCTTGGACGACAAGCGACCAATCCGCAATTCCAAAATCCGTTCACCATCAATCCGCGATTCAATTACACGACGACGATTGGCCGTCACAGTTTGAAAACCGGTTACGAATATCTGGCCGTCAACACCGACGTTCAAGACACCAACCCGCTGATGGGATTGGACACGTACGCCAGTCAGTTCAGCCGCCCAACCGGAGTTGGCACAAATACGATTTACAATTTGACGGACTTTTTCTTTGGCGCGCGTTCGCAATATGAATTCGCCAACCTGCTGGTGGTCGAAATGCAGCGTCGGTTGCATTACGCCTACCTGCAGGACGATTTCAAAGTGAATCAGAAACTGACCCTGAATCTGGGCGTGCGTTACGAATTCGCATCGCCATACACCGAAGCCCAAAACCGGCTGTCGAATTTCGATCCAGCGACGAAAACCATCCTTCAGGCCAAAGACGGTTCGTTGTATGACCGTTCGCTGGTTGACCCCGATTACAACAACTGGGCTCCGCGTTTGGGGTTTGCTTACAACCTGATGGACAAAACCGTCGTGCGCGGCGGATACGGCATCGGTTATTCGCATTTCAACCGCATTGGCAGCGCCGATTTGCTGGCGACGAACTTCCCGCAAATCACTCGCGCCAACATTACGCAAAACGCCGCGCTGGCGCTTTGCACGGGCAATGTGTTTGCCGATAACTGCTTCCGTCCGACGCAAGCCGGCTATCCAACCAATCTGCCGAACAACGTTGTGCTGTTCGTTCCGCGCGAAATTCGTTCGGCTTACATTCAGAACTGGCAGTTGTCCGTGCAGCGCGAATTGCCGGGCAACATGCTGCTTGACGTAGCCTATGTCGGAAATCACGCGCTGAAGATGATCCTGCTGGCCGATTACAATCAGGCGCGTCCGTTGACGGCGGCGGAACTGGCGTTGCCTGCGGCGCAACGTCCTTCGCTGGATGCGCGGCGACCGATTCAAGGGTTCCGCTCGATTTCAGCGACGTTGCCGGCTGCGTATTCCAACTACCATGCGCTGCAGGTGAAGTTTGAGCGGCGCTTTTCCAAAGGCGTCTACATCCTCAATTCGTTCACCTGGTCAAAGGCGATTGATAACGCTTCGCAGGTGTTGGAAGAACCCGGCGGCAATACCGGCACTCCGCAAAATGTTTACAACATCGCGGCGGATCGCGGCGTTGGCGCTTACGATCAACCGTTCAACAACACGACCAGCTTTGTGTGG
>JAEUQP010000230.1 GCA_016789645.1 Acidobacteriota bacterium
TTGTTGAAAGCCGAAGCGGAGTTGGGCTGGGGCGTGTCGGAGTTGATGAAAGAGTTGCAAACTGGCAAGGCGTTGATCGAAGCCAAAGCCGGCGCCAACCTGATGGATTTGGAACAAGAGACAATTCCGAGCGTCGCCACGCTGCTGCGCAAAAGCACCGACCGGTTGGACGAGCACACGCGGCAATGCTTCGCCTATCTTGGCCCCTTTGCGCCCAAACCTGCGACCTTTGACTTGGCGGCCTTGAGCGCGATGTGGGAGGTCGCCGACCCCAAGCCCATCGTCCGCGAATTGCGCAATCGCGGCTTGCTGGAACCGGTTGGCGAACGCTTTCAGATGCACGCGCTGCTGGTGCTGCACGCCAAGGCGTTACTCGCGCAGATGTGACACTGGACTGTTTTTCCGTGCAGACAAAACAAGGAGAAATGTTTTATGGAAATTACTGCTCTGATTCAAACCATCGGCCCCTGGCTGGCGGCCTCGGCACCGTATCTGGTCAAACTCCGCGACATCGCGGGCGAAGAAGCCATCAAAGAAGTGGTGAAAGAGGCTGTCACCAAAGTTGGCAGCCGCGTTTGGGACAGCGCCCAGGCTGTCTGGCAAAAGCTCTCCGGCTCTTCCGCTGACACAAAAACGGATGTCACAAAGGCATTGCGGGATGTGGCCGCCCTGCCCGGCGATGAAGATACGCACGCCGCCTTGCGCGTGCAGTTGAAAAAGTTGCTGCTTGAAGACAGCGCGCTCAAAGAGGCGCTGAGCCAACTGGTGACCGAGATCGAGCAAAGCGGCGGCGTCACCGTGACGGCGTCAGGCGACCGCAGCGTCGCCATCGGCGGCGATGCGAAAGACAGCACGATCATCACCGGTGACCGCAATATCCTGCGGAAATAGCTACCAACGAATTATCAACATTGGAATGACGCTTCCCCAGAAGCACAAGCTCGGAGAGTCGCCGGCAACGGCGGTGATCAATTTACTGAAAGCCAATCCGCCCTGCGTGCTTGCGGGATCGGGGATTTCGCTTTGGGAGCCGTCTGGGTTGCCAACAGGCAGCAATTTTGCCTGGGATACTTATGACGTTCTTTTTGAAGCGGCTTTTCCTCGTTCGCGCAAAGAAGAGGGTTTGTTACAACAACTCTTCAAAGGCTTGCCTTTTGAACACTTGATGGAAGCCTGCCCAGCCGACGATAAACTAAACGCAATTCTCAACCGCCTCTATTCTTCGCGTGAAATAAATGCTGTGCATCAAGCACTCGCCGATGGGCTGGCAGACGGGCGTATCTTCTCACTCATTACCACCAACTATGATTGTGGTTTGGACGCCGCGTTGGAAAAATTCACCGCGCCCGATTGGATGAAAGTGGTCACCGAGAAAGAAGCAGGTGAGATTGTGGCGTCGAAGAAGCGGTGCTACTTCAAAATTCACGGGAGTGCGGAACCAGCGTATGAAGACACGTTGATGTTTACGTTGCATCACGAAAGGCTTTTGCCGCCAAGCAAGCGAGGGCTACTCAAACAGCTAATTGCTGATCGGCCTTTGTTGTTGCTCGGCTATTCCGGGCTTGATTTTGAATTGTGCCCTGAAATTGGGCGCATCGCTGGCATAAGAATAGTCTGGAACAACTTTAACGATGCCTTTCCAAGTCCAAACGCACGCAAGCTGCTCGAAGACCATAGTGGAGTGCTGCTGATTGGAGACATGCTACAACTCGTCTCCGAATGGTTGACTCCGATTGCTGCGAGCAGGGCATGCGGCAAACCCGACTTGGTCAAGGCGACGTTAAAAGCAGCGTTTACCGAGAGCGAAATTGCAGCTTGGCGCGTGCGCGTGCTGAATAGCTTGGGAGCGGCGTCTTTCGCTTTGCGAGCGATAGATTTTTCCGTTGGCGTTCTCGACTACTCAGTCGCGGAAGCAGAGCGCGCCCAAGCCTACTTTCATCAAGGCAAATACCTTTCCGCAGCAAAAAAACTGGCCGGCCTCGCTTGGCGCAAACTCAGGCTGGGCGAATTCTCCAATGCCGTAGATGTGGCGTTGGACGCATCTGATTCGTTTAGGGCTTATGGCGCTTTCATCCGTGCGGAGTTTTGTGTCCTCTTTGCGAGGCTCTTCGACAGAGACGGTACATTGAAGGCCAAGCGATTGCTGAAACAGTCGCTGATTCTTGAGAATGTCATTCAGCCTCGCGTGATTCAACGATTGTTCCCGATTTATCACATCTGTCATTATCTTCTACAGCGAAGCCTGAAAGCCTGCGCCGCCGAGTCCTTGCGCACGGGAAACTGGATTGACCTACAACAAGTAAGCCTGGTTGCAGAGAGAATTGGTACAGATCTAACTGCGTTTCAGGAAAATGAATATTACGCACCTCCTGCGGCCGCGCAGGGGTATGAGCATTTGGGCTATTACATCCCACAGATGATGTGTTTTTTGGACCAGTATCGCCAAGAGGCTACGAGCGGTCTCAGCGACAACCTGAAAAAGGAATGGCTGCGCCATTATAGAATTTGTCGAATGCTAGAGATCAATTCCGGTGTTTGGAAGTTGCTGGCTGCACGCAGGCAGGCAGCGAAGCAGTTCAGTCTCCCAATCAAGGAGCGACACACAACACTCACCAGGCATTTTGCGATCTGTGAGTATAGTTGGATGAAGCAGTTCCTGAATCGGCGGCAGTATGACTTTTAGTAATCAGGCTTGACTCAAGCTTGCAAGAGATCGTCTATTTTCTGCTTGAGGCGTGGGCTTGGGCTGTAGTTTGGCAGTGCCGCGAGATATTCCGCTACAAGTCGCCGAGTGTGCCGCCCATCCAACCCAATCGCGACAACAGCCACTCGTTCAAATTCCTTGGCATCCCCTCGTAGCGTCTCCAACAAGCGGATGAATTCATCGGTTGCCGCCGGATCAGCAAAACAACTGAGCGTCTTGCTGGCCTTATTGCGCAAAGCTGGATAATGAGCAACCTTCCCGATGAACTCAGCAACCGTTGTCGAATCGTCACCGCACCTGCCTGGATCGAGCTTTTCGAGCAGCTTGCCAATATCTTTTGCTGAGTCACGCGTGGCATTTGGCAAGCGCTTCTCGATGAGTTCCATCAGTAGCGTTGACACTTCACTGCGAAGCTTGGAATGTTTGGGCTTGAAACATTGAAAACGCGCCAAGCCGTCCAGCGTGGTGAAAAAGACCGGGCGACGGGATTCGTTGCGCAAGCGATTCAGCAAAAAACGCGTTACCTGCTCTGAGGCTGCTTTGTCACGATAGTCATCCGTAGCGGCAAGCAGATCCACCGCCTGCCGCGCTGGGTGTGCTTCTCCTACTCGATGAACGTAAATTTTATCCAGACGCCGGTCTTCCAGAACAGTTCGCGCGGCTTCAATCAAATCATCTGCCGACCAAGCGCGAAACAGAGAACGGTATTGCACAGACCAGTGCGTGCTGGCTGCACGAAAGACAAATTCACGCTCGGCCTGTGTGAGCGCGCGCGCGGGAATGCCTTTGCTTAGCCGGTCAAAATCGGCGCTGCCGGGAAGGTCGCCGGTTTGTTGCCACAGACGGAAGCGGTATTCGAATTCGTGATGAGGGCTGTGAGCCGCGAAATTGCTAATAGCCCCGTCCTGCAAATCTTGTATGGGAGTGCGCCATGCGCTGACGCCAAGCAGGTTGAGCAACTGTTCGATACTTTGGGGACGCTCAGCGCGATTTTCCTGAATGCAACGCAAGATCACTGGCCCGAATTTTTCCGCTTCTGTGCCAATGGCAGCCAACTCGGACAGAAGGAAATGTGATGTCCATCCCGGAGCCAAATCTTTGCCGGTCAACATTGACCAGAGCAGCAACCCCGTCGAGTAAACATCAGCAAGCTGATCGCGATTGCTTGGAGCTCGCCAGATAGTCGGGTCCATATAAGCAATCGTGGCGACGATTTGCGAAAGAATGGTGCTGGCGCCGCTGCCGAGGTGGCAGAAATCGAAGTCAATCAATTTCGGCGTGCCGTCGTCTTTGACCAATACGTTGGCTGGCTTCAGGTCGCAATGTACAACATCGTTGGCGTGGGCGTGTGCCAATGCTTCGCAGATTGTGCGGAAGAGCACGAGCCGTTCTGCAATGGAAGGTTGATGCTTCGTCAGGTATTGCGTTAGGCCAATACCCGGCACCAACTCCATGCGGTAATACGGTCGCCCGTTGAAAAAAGCGAGTTCAAAGACGCGACAAATATTGGGGTGGTCGAAAACGGCTTGCCCTTTTGCTCCTTGAGCAAAGCGTTTGCTTACGCTGACTGTTTGCTCTGAGCCTGCGTGCAAAACCTTGAGCGCTTCGACGCGTCCCAGCGCAATATCTTTCACCTTGAAAACGCGGCCATATCCGCCTTCGCCAATCAGTTCGAGTATTTGCGTACCGGCAAAGTGAGTGCGCAACGCTGTGGCTCCAAGCAAGGCTTGTAGATCATTCCACTTCTCTTTCAACTGCGTCACTTCATAAGATCGCAGCAATTCCAGGCGTGCTCCGGTTGGGGCATAAATGTTCAATTGCAGGCCATTCACCAGCACGACGTAGGCCGCCTGTATTTCCGGGTGCAGCGCATAGAAGATCGCTTGTTCAAGAAAAGCGGCGTCATTGATGGGAACACTGGGGCGTTTGACTTCGATGACAATACGGTTGCGTGGCAAGTCGTACTGATGTGGCACCGACAGGATGTAATCAGCGCGAATACGCTTGCTTTCGCCCTGGAAACGAAAGACCAACGGATATTCGGGTAGGATTTCTTCTTCATCATATCCGAGCGCGCGCAGCAGCGAGGCAACCAGCGATTCACGGACAACTGTTTCATTGTCCCGATCGGTGAAAATTGGAGGATCAATCATAAGGCGGTGGAAGCTGCTCCTTTGAACCCAAGTAGTCCGGTTGATTTGAGCGAACGGGCACTTCATCTTAGCACGGCTTCATATCGCTGAAGCCCCTCAGTCCGACGAGCCGATGAGCAACGTAAGGAGGACATTGAGCCTGACCATCCGTCACGAAATCGAACGACGCCACGCCTTGCACTATCTGACAGTGCTGGGAACGGCATGCAAACTTTACGACCTCGGCACTGAAGAGGCCGCTGAAAGCCTCGAAATGTTTGACACCGAATGGCCGAACATTCAGGCTGGGCAAGCCTGGGCAGCCGAACAGGCGGATTCAGATGACGAAGCTGCCGATCTCTGCAATGTCTTCGCCTATTCAGGCGGCTACCTCTTCTTGCTGCGGTTGCCGCCGGAAGAACAGATTCGATGGAGCGACGCAGGCTTGCTGGCAGCCCGCCGCCTGCACCAGCGTGACGACGTAGCCGTGCATGTTGGCAATCTCGCCAACGCCTATCTGGAAAGTGGCCAGACACGGCGCGCGATTGAATTTTATGAGCAGCAACTGCTCATCCTCAGTGAACTCGGCGATGAAGAGAATGAAGAGATCACCTGGAATAACTTGGGACTTGCCTATCGCAACTCGGGCGACCTGCAACGCGCGCTCACCTTTCACGAACAGCGACTGCAAAGGGCACGGGCCAAAGGCGACCGCAAAAGCGAAGGCGTCGCATTAGGTGGCCTGGGGCTGGTTTATTCCGATCTGGGTGAGATTGCCCGCGCCATTGAATGCTACGAAGCGGATTTGCTGATCGCGCGCGAAATTGGCGATCAGTACAATGAGACTTCCGCGCTGATCAATCTGGGCGCAGCACAGGCAAATCTCGGTCACCACGATATTGCCATTGAATATCATGAACAGGCGTTGTCGCTCGCTCGCCGTTTGAAAAACCTGCAAGGAGAAGGGGCAGCCCTCAGTAATCTGGGCGCGGTTTACCGCGAAAAAGGCGATTTGGAAAAGGCTGTAGAGTCGCTCACTCGCGCGCTGGAACTGGCGCAAAGCATCGGCGACTTGCATGGTGTTTGTGCCGCGTTGGGCAATCTTGGAATGCTTTATGCTGATCGGGATCAGGTCGAAACCGCACTCGAATACTTTCAGCAAGCCCTGAACCTTGCTCGTCAAATTGGCAGTCAGCAGAGCGAGTGCCTTCACCTCAGCAATCTCGGTGCCGCTTACAGTCGAATGGGGTTGAACAAGGAGGCGTTGACTCACTATCAGGAATCGCTCGCACTCACGCAAAAAATCAGCTACCGGCAGGGAGAGGCACTGGCACAATGGAATCTGGCGCGTCTGTTTGCCTCAAGTGGCGACTCGGTGAAGGCTTGTGAACTGGCTGAAGCCGCACACTCGATCTTTATACAAATCAATGATCCGAAGGCCGCAGTCGTCGCTCAGTGGCTGGCGGAATGGTGCAGCGAAAACCCGAATGACTGAATTATCATAGCTCGTATGCATATCTCACGTTTTCAACTCAACGAGTACAAAGGCTTCCATCACTCAGAAGAAATCCGTTTGGAGCCAGGTATCAACATCATTGTCGGTCAAAACAATGTCGGCAAGTCTGCTTTCCTTGAAGCCCTAAGTCTGCGCTTCACAAGTCATCCGTACAAAAGCTCCAGGATTCCACGTTCACCAAGAGCCGAAGCCAATATGAGTTCGTGGGCGAATCTTTCATTGACGCTCAGTAAAGATGAGCTGTTCACCCTTTTACCCAGGCTGAATCAAACGGTTTGCGTGCCGATTCCTCCAACTCCCCAAACGCCCGAATCTGAAAAGCCCGGACTGGAAGAATTGCGTCGCCTTGTCGAACAACAATTGTTTGCTCAGGAACTTATGGCAATTGATGTGCAAGCCCGCTTTGAAAACAACTCGCTAACCATCTGTCATCAGTCTGCGATGCAATCCGATGATCAAAAACACTTTCGCTACCCGGCGATCCACTATTTTGACGGAGACGGTTCAAAGCAAAGTCGGGAGTTCCTCAATGGCAACTTCGATCTGGGCGGAAAGTTTGAAGCCGAAACTCATCAACCGGCTGGCGAAGAGTCGTTGGATTTCGGCTTGCACCTCGCGCGTCATCTGAAAGAACGCATTTATATCTTCCGGGCGGAAAGGATGGACATCCATAAATGTGCGATGGTTTACGACAAAGAACTTCGTCCCAACGCCATAAATTTGCCGGCATTGCTGCTTCAACTTAATCCCGGACTGTTGGATAAACTCAACCAATACCTATGCTTGATCTTTCCGCAAATCCACCGGGTCTTTGCGAGAATGATAGGCGGTGCGCCGCAACAAGAGGTCGAAATCTTCGTTACCCAGTTCGAGACGACCGAAGAAGAAGACATCGTTTCGTTGGGCAGCAGCGGCACCGGCCTCAGCCAGGTGCTGGCGATTTTGTATCTCGTCGTTTGCGCCAAAGAGCCGAGCGTTCTGATCATTGACGAGCCGCAAAGTTTCCTGCACCCAGGGGCCGCGCGGAAGCTGATCGAAACCCTCAGCACATATCCGCAGCAGCATCAATACATCATCGCTACGCATTCTCCTGCGCTGATTGCTGCCGCTGAACCTGCGACGGTAACATTGATCACCAAGGAGAAGGGCGAACCATCAAAGCTCACAGGCATTGACGGAAAAAGTTTGGAGCAACTCAATTGGTGCTTGTCTGAACTCGGGGCAAGATTGAGCGACGTCTTTGGTTATGACCGAGTCTTATGGGTAGAGGGCGACACAGAACGAGAGTGTTTTCCATTGATTTTGCGAGCATCCGGGCAACACAAATTATACGGAACAGCTATCGTGCAAGTGCATAACCCCGGTGACGTGGTTGGCGAACGCTGCGATCCACGGCGGGTCCTCGGCATTTATCAACGGTTGTGCGAAGGAAACGGATTGTTGCCGCCAACGCTTGGGTTCGTCTTTGACAACGAAGGCCGCACCAAAGACCAGATCGAAGAACTTCAGACTGCCTTTGTCGCAGCAGGTATCGAGAAACACTGCGTGCAATTTTTGCCGCGACGTATGTATGAGAATTATTTGCTGGCTTCGCAGGCAATTACTGCCCTACTGCACGACCTTGGGAAAACGGCTGAAGAATCGGTGGTTGCCGCTGAGTTGGAAAGCGCGTTCTCAAACGCCGCGTTCGACGAATGGAAACGCAGAAAGCCTCAAGATAAAGCGGCTCAGGATGAGTGGATAAAAACAAAACCCAATGATTATTTTCAGGGGCTGGCTCCGGGAATTCCAAAAGACACAACGACGATTCACGCCGCCAATGTGTTGAGCGATCTTTTCGCAAAGTTTGGCGCCTCATACCGAAAGATAGAGACAGGGCGAATGCTAACGCAGTGGCTGCTGCAAAATGATCCTGCCGCACTCAATGATATTCAGGTATTGCTGGAGAGGCTGTTTTCCTGACCCGACTTGTTCCTGATCGCGTGGACTCAAAGCTCACGACGCAACACTACGCGCAGCGCGCAATGCCAGCAAAGCAGGCCACACTTTCCAACCGTCTTTCACCGGCAGTTCCCGAATAACACTCCAGACTCCGCTTTGTATCTCCCGGTAAAATTGAGGCCAGGTTTCAAACACACGTTGCAATGGTAGATGCCTGTCTTCGTGGGAAAAGTCGGCTTCGTTTTTGCCAATCGTCAGATTGACCGCGCAACGCGCCAGCAGATCGGCGAGGTTTTCTACATTCGCTTTCTCTTTGTCATCTGACACAGTCCGCGCGGGTGCTGGTCTTTCTGCCGCCTGCCGAGCGATTTGTATGACTTGTTCTTCCATCCGTGATCGCAGTTCGTCATCTTGAATGAAGGGAAACTGCCCCGCCAGAAACTTGAGCGCCTGCGACGCGGTAAATGGCTGCACTCGATAAAGAGTTGGAAGATCAATTCCTTTCAACAGCGTCGCCAGCTTCTCACCAAGCGCAGAGTAAAGTGGCAGATTGCCAACAACGATCCACAACTTTACCCAGGCATATTCTGTCTGCGCATCGTCATTCAACTCATCCAAAGCTTCGCTAATCCATTCTTGCAACTGAGATGTATCCAGCAGTCGCGCAGCACTGTCTTCGAGAACGTGACGCAGCGCAGTCGCTCGGTTCCCGCCTAAAAACGAACCTGCCAGATTGGTTGCCAACGCTGGATCGGCAAACAGGCTAAAGTCAGGCAGCCTGACGCCATTCGCCTCAGTGAAGACCTTGCGTTGTATTTGGGCAGCAATGCCGGAATCAACCAGTAATTGCGGCTCTATCTCGCCCAGCAAGCCAGCCAATCC
>JAEUQP010000255.1 GCA_016789645.1 Acidobacteriota bacterium
TGGACAGGATTTTGTTCAGGATGAACGGGATTCAGGCTTGGCGGGTTGGCCCCAACCACTAATGTTCCTGTCAATCCTGTCAAAAATCTTGTTCATCCTGTTTTCTTACACTCTGTCCCAATGTTGCTTGTTCTGATTTAGCGTGAAGGGCACAAAAAACGTTGAAACCAGGTTGCCGCCAAATGCGCGACTTTTTCCAACGTGCCAGGTTCTTCAAAAAAATGAGTTGCGCCGGGAATGATCTGTAGCTGTTTCACGCATCGAAGCTGGTTGAGTGCCATTTCGTTCAACTGAATGACGATGTCGTCTCGTTCGCCAACAATCAGCAGCGTCGGCGCAGTGACTTGAGGCAATGCCTCATCGGCCAGATCAGGGCGACCTCCGCGCGATACCACGGCGCAGATTTCGTCGTTCAGTTCGGCGGCGGCAATCAATGCCGCGGCTGCACCGGTGCTGGCGCCAAAATATCCCAACGGCAGATGGCTGGTTTCTGGCTTGTTTTTGATCCAACCGGTAACCGCTACCAAACGTCGAGCCAGCAACGGAATATCGAACCGCAAATGACGCGTTTGCAGATCAATGGTTTCTTCTTCGGGCGTGAGCAAATCAAACAACAAGGTTCCTAGCATGGCCTCATGCATGACCTGAGCGACAAATCGGTTTCGCGGACTGAACCGGCTGCTGCCGCTGCCGTGAGCGAAAAGAATCAAGCCGGAACTTTCGGCAGGAAGCTGCAACGTCCCTCGCAACGAAATTGAACCGAGAGAAATAATCACCTCTTGTGTCATTCGCATTTGCAGATCGTGCGTTGTGCTTGCCATTGCGATTCCTTTCCGGGAGCCAATGTCCGTTTGTGCAAGGCGGGTGCCAGTCCAAATTGAGGCTGAAGGTGGTAGGGAATCGGGTGATTTGGCAGAACGATGAGAAAACTTACGCGCCGATGCCGTGCGAAAAAGCCCAGCGGCGCGACAGGCAGGAAGCTCAGGCTTGATTTGGTGACGGCTTGGGATGATTGAGCGAACGGGTGATTGCAGCCAACAGCGTTTCGGCGTTGTAGGGTTTTTCCAGCAGAGTTTCGATGCCGAGTGTATTCAATTCGGCAGTGTTGGCAGAGGCAGTCAATCCGCAAGTGGCGATGATGGGAATGCCGGAACTTATTTTTCGCAGAGCGCGAATTGTCGTAATGCCGTCCATAATCGGCATCATCAAATCGGTGATAACCATGTGGATTTCCTGGCGATGGTCGGCAAACAGGCTCAGCGCAGTGGCTCCATTGTCGGCGATCAGCACGCGATAGCCACCGGCTTCCAGCACCGCTCGGGTCATTTCGCGGATGGCGGCTTCATCGTCAATGACCAGAACCAATTCGCCCGCGCCTTCGGACAATAAAAATTCGTGGTTGCTCGTTTGATGCGGATCGGCAATGTGATGAGCCGGGAAATAAATCTCGAATTTCGATCCTGCTCCCGGTTTGCTTTCGACGGTGATGAATCCGCCGTAATTGGAAACGATGCCTTGCACGGCGGACAGCCCCAACCCTGTACCCTTGCCTGATTCCTTGGTGGTGAAAAAAGGGTCGAAGATGCGATCAATGATTTCCAGCGGAATGCCGGTGCCGGTATCCGTGACGGAGATCACGACGAAATCACCGGGATTGGCTCCTTTCAACATGCGCGCAAACAGGTCGTCTAGTTGGCGGTTTTCCGCTGAAATCGTCAGGGTGCCGCCGTTGGGCATGGCGTCGCGCGCATTGACGCACAGGTTCAACAGCACCTGATGCAGTTGCGTGGCATCGCTGCTGACAGTCCATAAATCTTCGGCCAGGTGCTGTTCCAGGCGAATGGGTTTCGGAAACGTTTCTTCGGCGATGTGCACGATTTCGCGGATCAAATGTTTGGGCTGCAAGATCGTGCGCCGTCCGCCGACGCCTTTGGCAAAGGAAAGAACCTGTTTGACCATTTCCGAACCGCGCTGCGCGTTGGATTCCATGAGGGTAATCAGCCGCAAGCTCTGTTCATCCGTCAGCCGCATGCGAAGCATCTGGGTCCCCATCAAAATTGGCGAAAGCACGTTGTTCAAATCGTGGGCAATGCCGCTGGCCAAGGTTCCGATGCTTTCCAATCGTTGCGCGCGCAGAAATTGCGCTTCCAATCGTTTCTTTTCCGTGATGTCGGTGTTGATGGCGAGTATGCTTTTGGGATTTCCTTGGGCATCGCGCACCAGCGACCAATGGCCTTCGACGATGACTTCCCGTCCATCTTTGGCAACCTGGCGCAATTCGCCGCTCCAGGTTTCTTTTTCGATCGTGGCATTCGTCGCATTCATAAACTGGGATTTGTCTTCGCCGTACAGGATTTCGATGGTGGTGCGCCCAATCACTTCTTCCGCCTGCCAGCCGTACAAACGCTCAGCGCCGCGGCTCCAATATTGAATACGTCCATTCATATCGCGCACGACGATGGCTTCCAGCGACTGGTCAAGCAGCGCTGCCTGTTCGACCAATCGTTCTTGCACGCGCAACCGTTCGGTGATGTCGCGCAGAATGACGGTGAACAGTTGCTGACCACCGATTTCAATCTGCGAGATTGAAGCTTCAATCGGAAACTCTTCGCCATTGCGGCGCACTCCGCAGATTGCGTTGAGCGCTCCCATGGCGCGCGACGTTTCTCCGGTTTGGCCGAATTGCCCGATGTGATCTTCATGCGCAACCTGAAAGCGAGTCGGGATAAACCGGTTCAGCGATTGCCCCAGAACTTCCTTGGCCGTGTAACCGAACATCCTTTCGGCAGCCGCATTGAACAGGACAATTTGTTGTTGAGCGTTCACTGAAATAATGGCATCCATTGCCGAATTGAGGATTCTGCTCAATCGAGCTTCGCTTTCGCGGAGCGCCTGTTCCGTCTGTTTGCGCGACGTGAGATCGCGGTTGGTTTCCAGCACCAGTTTCCGCCCACCTTCTTCGCAAACCAGCACATGCCGACTGTCCACCGTCAATTGTCGCCCGTCACGTGTCTGGTGAATCAATTCACCGTACCAGTGACCATCGCGGAGCAATACTTCCTCGACCTGATCCCAGCCTTCGGGATGAATCGTTTTCAGAAGTTCGTTGCTGAATTTCCCCAGAGCTTCTTCGCGCGTCCACCCGTACAGTTCCGCAGCGGCAGGATTCCAGTATTTGATGACTCCGCCCCATTCCCAGACAAAGATGGCGTCATAAGACAGTTCCAGCAAGCGCGCCTGTTGTTCCAGCAGGTGCGAAAATTCCACTGCGGCAGTTTGCTGTGCTTGTAACGCGTTAATCAGTTCGGCTTTGGTCAAATGGGTTAAGTCTGTCTGATGGCTTGCCGAGGCGTCGTTCACAAAATCTCCTTTATTCAGGCTGCGCAGAAATAAGAATTTGATGCGAATGTAAATGATTATGAAAATGGAGTTTCGATGTGCAAACGAAATACTACTGGCATCGAACTGGTAGCACAAGATTTGCCAAGCTGGTAGTTCCCAGACGAGGAACCATGAAGCTTTGATCCGCGAATTGGGCTTGTCAGAAAAGAAAAATGGCCCACGCAGTTGCCCACAGTGTTGCGCGATAAACGAAACACCGTTGGGCAACAGATCGGCATTCATCCGAAGCCCCACGGCGTTTCAGTAGTAGAAACCCTGGTGATGATTTCTTGTCTTCCGTTTTCGGCTCAAAGCCATTTCACGACTTGGCTCGTTCGCGCACGGTCGAGGTCGTGCGAACGCTCATTTCGGTTCCCTGATCAAGGATCAACTCTTTATTTCCTTGAATGAAGACCGAACCGGCGCCGACGCCTGCGCCAATGATCGCGCCGATGGCCGCGCCTTTGCCGCCTTTGGCAATGCCGCCAATGATTGCGCCCAGCGCCGCTCCGCCGCCAGAGCGAATCAGGATGTCGCGGGTCTTGCCGGCGCTTTCAACATTGCCTTCTTCATCGGCCGTCTTGATCGAATCGCCGATGTAAATCTTTTCGATCTGCGCGTAAAACGGACTGCGACGACCGTCCTGAAACGCAATCGAGTCGAAATCGAGCGCCATTTCAGTATGGCCGGTCATTTTGCCTGACCGTTCAATGCGGGCGATGTGGCCTTCCACCGTTGCCCCATCATAAGCGGTTGGTTCAACGACTCGGGCGGTAAAGCGGTCGCCCTCGTTATTGGTTTTGGTGCTGAGCGTAGATGTCAATCGCAATCGCAACACCGTATCCGCCGGAAGCATGCTGCTGGAACGAGGACGTTCCCGTTGTTTGAGCGCTGTCCCTCTGGCATTGCCGGGTGTTCGCCGGTTGACTGTTCGGCCATAGTAACCATCGGTGTAAGCAATTTCGAAGCCCAGCCGATACCCTTCACGGTATTCCGCCAGCGAACCCAGACGAGTTTCGTAACCGCGATCTGCGTCCTGATAAAGCCGCGAACGTTGAGGATCGCGCGCCATTCCTTGTCCGTTATCGTTTTTGCCCTGGCGGTATCCATCATCGTATCCGTCGCTGTAGCCCCGGTTATAAGCCGTAATTGTAGTTGTTTGTTTGGCACGGGTTTGAGCCTGGATCCCATTACTCAGCATTACTCCGTTGCCAATCACCAGCGCCAGCATCAATCCCAAAATTTTGAATTGTCTTGATAATTGTTTCATGACGTTCCCCTTTAACTTTCAGAAAAATCCCTCCATTCCTGAAAGTGCAAGATATATGCCAACTGGCATCAAGCGGCGATTTGCTGCTTTTCGGCTTCGTTTACTAAGAATGAAGGAAAAATGACGCACCGTTTGTGGGAACTCACCAAATTCGCTGGGCGAAAACCCACTGTCCTCTCAACGCCAAACACAGAACTCTTTGCTTGTCTTTGGGTAACGTGTTTTGCCGAATCGGCACGTGGCTTGCAGTTTTGAATAGCGATTTGTTGTCACGATCAAAAGGGGGCGGGTTGATGAAATGAGGAGTGGAATCTTTGACCGTGAAATTTAACCTTTTTGTTTTAGAAGAGGAGGTATTTATGACAAACAAAACTGGTGCAGCAATGGCTCCTGTTGCCAATCGAGAATTTGTAGCATTTGACCCGTTCCGCAATTTTGAGGATCGGATGAAACGATTTTTCGGCGAAGGGGTCGTTCCGTTCAACAAACTCGCTGAAGAGAATTGGTCACTGGCCGCCTGGTCACCGACCTGCGACATCTTTGAAACGGAAAACGAGCTTGTCGTCAAAGCGGAATTGCCCGAAGTGAAAAAAGAAGACGTCAAGGTTTCGATTGAAAACAACGTTCTGACCATTCGCGGTGAACGCAAATTTTCCGAGGAAACCAAACGTGAAAACTATCATCGGCTGGAACGCAGTTATGGCGAATTCAGCCGTAGTTTTTCGCTGCCGAATTTTGTGGACGTAGGCAAGGTCAACGCCGAATTCAAGGATGGCATGCTTCGCGTGACAATGCCGAAACGCGAAGAGTCCAAACCCAAACAGGTCGAAATCAACGTCAAGTAAGGCACGACCGCTTGACAAATTATTGATGGAAACCAGTGTGAGACAACGCAATTTCCATCACGTCCAGCCGCAGCAAGCGAAGGGGAACGATCTGCGGCTGGACAATTTATGAAAAATCGGGACCACACTGAGCAAGCGAGTAAGGGGAGGTTTTATGAAAGACAAAAGGAAAGTATTGATTGCGTATGACGGATCGGAATGCGCGGATGCCGCCTTGGCAGATTTGAAGCTGGCTGGCTTGCCCAAAAAAACGGAAGCGCATGTGTTGTCCGTTTATGCGGAATGGATTCTGCCGCCGGGAAGTTATGGGATGATCGAAACGGATTTCACGCGGTACGTCGGGGAACGAGAACAGGAAACATTGGAGATGGCTCGTCGGGCGCGCA
>JAEUQP010000257.1 GCA_016789645.1 Acidobacteriota bacterium
CGGCACCGTGTAAAAGTAATCGCCAAGCCAGAACAAATCCTCTTCGGCAATCATCCAATTCTTTCGGTCAAACCGGCTCAAGTTCACAGGCCGCGAAAATTCGCGTAGCGTCAGTTCGCCTTTCAGATTGTAGTAATGCGCGAAATACGACATCGCCAGTTCACGCACGGTTCGATAGACCGGTTCGCGGAATCGCAAGCCGGAATAGTTCGATTTGGCAATCGCTCCCCAGCAACCATCCTGTTTGAACACCGCCAGCAAATGATCGTCATCGCGCACAGCTATCAAATCCACAATCAACGGCGGATGGCCGAGAAAACGCAACGCCGCGGCGGCAAAGTAAGCTCCTTCGGCGCAGTGGGCTAATCGGTCGCGCAACACTCGGCGAGGGCTGCGACAGGTTTCGCCATCTTTTTCTTTGTTGTAGCCGACTTCCTCATCCAAAAATCGTTGAATCTTTTGCGGCGTCGAAAGCCGTCTGAAAAGTGCCAGCTCGTGTTTTTCAAATCCGAAATTTTTCATTCACTTCTTCTTGCCCGAATGCAATTTCAAAACGGGGTCATGGTTTGCGCGCATTTTTGCCAGTAACTTGGCTTCCAGTTGTTGCCGAATCGTTTTTGTCGCCGGATCAGCAATCAAGTTTGTGAGTTCGTCAGGATCGGCTTTCAAGTTGTACAACTCGTCTTTGCCAGCGTTCAGGAAATCGCGCACCAGTTTCCATTCCGGCGTGCGATACATTCGCAGATGCGTCGTGGTGTAATGATGCTGGCTCCATTCGACGTACAGATCGTTGTCCCATTTCACACCCTTCCCGGCCAGCAGCGGCGAAAAATCTTTTCCGCGAATCAGCAATCCTTTCGGCAATTCAACGCCGGCCAGCGCATGCAAAGTTGGAAACCAGTCCAGATTGTTGATGGTTTGTTTAATTTCGGTTCCGGCCTTGATTCGACGCGGCCAGCGAATGGCAGTCGGCGTGCGCAACGAAGTGTCGAAGACGTTAGGGCGTTGAATGCTCGGATCAGTCGCACGAATTCCAGCGGCAGCTTTGGTCAGCAGATGACCGTTGCCTTTGTGCCAGATGCCGTGTTGGCCAATGTTGTAGCCGTGATCGCTGGTGAACACGATGATGGTATCTTCGCGTAACTTCAGTTCATCTACGACCGTCAGCAACCGCCCAACGTTGCGATCAATCGCGGCCACACTGGCCAGGTATTCGCGCATCAACTGTTTGGCTCGCGGCAAATCCAAATCCGGGTGATCGTTGGCAATCGTGGGATCAAGGTTCTTGACCTTCGCCCAATCCTCCTCGCGCACAGGCAAATACGCCGTGTGTGGTTCGCGATAATTGAGCATCATCAAAAACGTCTCGTTTTGTCGTTCACGCAAAAAACGAATCGCGTCGTCGGTGACGATATCTACCGTGAAGCCTTCGACTTTCCTCACTTTGCCGCCAACTTCCAACTTTGGATCGCGCGTCGCTTCGCCGCCCGCGCGAAAGCCCATGAAGTATTTGAAGCCGAATTGCGAAGGGTGAAAGCGATCCTGTGTTCCCAAATGCCATTTGCCGACCAGCCCAGAGTGATAGCCGGATTGCGCCAGCAGCTTTGGCCAGATCATCA
>JAEUQP010000260.1 GCA_016789645.1 Acidobacteriota bacterium
AACACGATTTCGTCGGCTTTGTTCTTTTTCACTCCCACCTTTCCCGGTTTGGCCGCTGGCAGCGTGATTGACGCCGCAGGCAAAGCGGCGTTTCGACCGGCGTGGGGATCGTTGATGGCTCGTGTTTCGGGATTTGACCGAAAGCGGCGCGCTCAGATTATGGGGCACTTGAGCTTGGGCGAAGGCTTGGGCGAAATGCTGGGGCCGATGCTGGGCGGATTTCTTTGGCAAACATGGGGCTTAGGCGTGATGCTCGGCACGCGAGTCGCGCTGGCCATCGTCGGCGAAATTTACGCGCTCAGAATTGGGCGGCTTGACAAGACTGAATCTCATCCACGAAGCAACACGAAGGTTCACGAAGATAATTCTGAATTGCCTTCGTGATTGTTCGTGCTCCTTCGTGGATAAATCTTTAAGGAGACTAAATGCGAATCTGTTTTTTGATGGAACCGCCACGCAGCTCGACTTCGGTCACGTACGAAGTCCTGAACGGTTTGAAAGCCCGTGGCGCAGATGTCGAAGTCGTCACTGAACGCAGCGGGTTGATTGACCTGCAAAATTTCAAATTCGATTACGACGTGTACCTGTTCAAATCGCATTCGCCACTGGCTGAATCTCTGGCGGCGGCGGCGCATTATCGCGGAGCCAAATTGCTGAACGAATATCCGGCAACCATGAAAGTCCGCGACAAAGTGTTGACCTGCACCTTGTTGTTGCAAGGCGGAATTCCCACGCCACGTACGTTTGTCACCGATTCGATTGAAACCTTGCGCCCGGTGGTGCAGCAGATGCCGATAGTCGTCAAACCGTATCGAGGCCGTCGCGGAATGGGCATTGAAGTTTGTTTGAACGAAGCCGAGTTCGACGCGCTGGTCGCTCGCCGGGCTGCTGATGCGACTGACAACGATGACGATGGCGGCGAAGACGGCACGGCGCTCGGCGAACGGCTGATCTTTGCGCAGGAATACGAAGAACACGAGCCGTTTGATTACAAGGCCTATGCCATTGGCGATTATGTCCACGCCATCAAGCGCGTCTTCCCCGCCAAAACCAAGGAAGAAAAGCTCGGCACGCCAGTCGGCGATGATCCCGAATTGGTGGATTTGGTGCGACGCTGCGGCAAACTGTTCGGCTTGCAACTGTACGGAGTGGACCTGGTCAAAACGCCAAAAGGATATTCTGTCATCGAAGTGAACTGCTTCCCCGGTTACAAAGGAGTGCCCGAAGGCGGCGAACGCATCGCCAACTTCATTCTGGAAAATATCCACTAAGATGTGAATGTGAGGTTTCTGCTATGAAGAAGTACCAAATAGCTCTTCACACGTTTTTGTTTTCCCTGTTGTTAGCGACGGCTGGTTTGGCGGGAACTGTCAATTTGAGGGTGATTGATCATTTGACAGGGAATCCCATTCCCGATGTTCTTGTGACAAGGACATACACCCTCATGACAATTTCTACGACGTCCACTTTTTATACCGACAGTGACGGACGCGCGGCGGTTTCTCACCCCGGATTGGGTGGGAGCAGTTGCACGCTCATTTCAGTGCGGTACACGCTCAGCAAGCCTGGCTATCAGTTCAGTGTTCCTGAAGGATTCGCTCCGTGCGGTCCGATCAATTCCGATTTGCAAATCTTGGCAAGCGCATTATCGCCAATAATCAGTGTTTCTTCCGCAAACTATCAACGGTATCTTTCCAATGAAATGATTGCCTCTTCTTTTGGCGAAAATATGGCCGCAGCAACAGAATCTGCTCCGCTGCCACTCCCAACGATGTTGGCTGGACGGCGTTTATTGATAACGGATTCAGCCGGTCAGGAAAAAACGGCCAAACTGCTGTTTGTTTCACCTACGCAAATCAATTTCATCATGCCTTCGGGGTTGGCGAACGGAGTGGCAACCAGCAGGCTCATTGATGAGAATGGCAATCAGATCAAATTTGGCTTTGTCGAAATTGCGCGGGTCGCGCCTGGCATTTTCACCGCAGACGCCAGCGGGCGGGGTTTACCAGCAGCCGCAATCGTTCGTTCCAGTTCCGGGTTTCAGGTCTACGAACCGGTGGCGAAGTTCGATTCTGCCTTGTTGCAGAACATTCCAATCGAAATTGACTTGGGACATCCGTCAGAAGTTGTTGTGTTGGTGCTGTTCGGTACTGGTTGGCGACAAGCTGACCCAAGCGAAGTGCAAGTAAACATTAGCAACAATGCTGGCGGCGTTTTTTGCCCTCTCCAATATGCAGGGCGACAGCCCACCATTGAAGGGCTGGATCAAATCAACGTCTTTCTGCCACAAACTCTGGCTGGCAAAGGCGATGTGACAGTAAGAGTGACCGTAGCTGGAATCCGCGCTAATGACGTCCAACTAAAAATCAAATGATTGAGAAGAAATAGTTTGGCAACACCTGTGTCTTGTGGTTTCATCAGAGAAGTCGTTTTGCGTCCCCTGATTTAACGACGTATCAAATTGGGCTTGAAAGTCCAAGCTGGAGAAAACTTACGGAGGAGTGATTTATGAACGAACCTACAAAAACTGACTTTGGCACAAAAAAATGGTTTTTGGTCTTGCTGGCGTTGTTTCTGGCCGTAGCTGTGGCTTCGGAAAATGTTTCGGCTGGATTCGGTGTTCCGAATGATTCGGACAAAAAAGCTGAAAAGAAAAAGAAAGAAGACAAGAAAAAGTCGAAGTCAGACGACGATGATGACGATGACGACGATGACAACGAGCAAAAAGACAAAGACAAGGAAAGTCGTAAAGCAGAAAAAGCGCTGAAAGAAGCCAACGAAAAAGCCGCGAAGGAAGCCAAGAAAGCGGATTCGAAATCCTTGAGCAAATCTTCGTCGAAATCGTCCGTGCCTGCTCCGGCTGCCGGAGCCGCTTCGCTGGCCGGGCTGGAAGCGATTTATGCGACAGTAGAAACCGATCCGGTTCCCAGCGGAGGCGATGCCGCGGACGATCCCGCCATCTGGATTCACCCCACCGATCCATCGCAAAGCACCATCATCGGAACCAACAAACAGGGCGGTTTGGCCGTGTACGACCTGAGCGGCAAACAGATTCAATACCTGGCCGACGGATTGATGGACAACGTTGATCTGCGTCAGGGATTCAAGCTGGGCGGTCAGGACGTCGCCATCGTCGCCGCCAGCAATCGCAAAGACAATTCCATTGCGTTGTACAAAGTGAATCCGACGACGCGTCAACTCGAAAACGTCGCCGCTCGTTCGATCAAACATGGCGTGACCGCATACGGCATGTGCCTGTTCCGCAGCGAAAAATCCGGCAAAGTGTTTTATTTCGCCACCAGCAAATCCGGCGACGTCGAACAATGGGAATTGTTCGACGCAAACGGCAAAGTGGATGCGAAAAAAGTTCGCAACTTCAAAGTCGGCGGCGTGGTCGAAGGCTGCGTGACCGACGATCAGTTGGGGCAGTTTTACGTCAGCGAAGAAGCCATCGGCATTTGGAAATACGGCGCGGAACCGGAAACCGGAACCACACGCACGCAAGTCGCCAAGGTCGGCGATGGCAATTTGTTCGCCGATGTCGAAGGTTTGGCGATTGCCTATGGCCCGAATGGAACCGGTTATTTGATGGTTTCCAGCCAGGGCAATCATTCTTTTGTCGTGTATCGCCGTGAAGGCAACAACGAATTCGTCAAAAAATTCCGCATCGCCGACAGCGATCAAGTGGACGGCGCGGAAGAAACGGACGGCATTGATGTGACGACCGCCAATCTTGGCCCCGCATTTCCGAATGGCGTGTTCGTCGCTCAAGACGGGTTCAACAACAACGGCAACCAGAATTTCAAACTGGTTCCCCTCCAACTAATCATCAAGTAGTACAAATTTTCGTCCACGAAGCCACACGAAGAAAGCGCGAAGTTTTTTCGTGACTCTTCGTGTTCTTCGTGGATGACACAGGTGAAGCCTCAGTGAAGCGCTGCCCTGCCTGCCAAAAAGAATTCACAGACACTTATAAGTTCTGCGATCAGGATGGGACGGTTCTCGCCGCCGTATTACTCGAATTGCAGGCGCGGTTGACCATTCACCTGGCCGATGGCAATTCCCGCGAATTGACGCTGCCTGATAAACCGCTCGTGATTGGCAAAGCACCCGAATGCGACATCGTCATCCCCGACGGAGCCATCAGCCGCCGCCACGCCCAAATCGAAGCCCGTGCAGGAAAAGTTTTTATCAAAGACCTGAAAAGCCTGAACGGAACCAGGATCAACGACCAGAAAATCGGTGAACAGGAAGTCGAACTGAAAGAGGGCGATTCCATCAGCCTGGGGCGAACCAGCATCAGTTTGCGATTTGCGCCGTCTGTGGACATCGAGTCGCGACCAACGGCGGAAGAAGAAATTCCCCCTGTTCGTCCCACTCAGAAATCCCCGACTTCGCCTCCCTTGCCACCACCGCCTCCCATCCTGACGGCGAAACCGGCTCCGCCCGAACCTGAGCCGAAAAGCACCTTTCCGGAGTATGACGAGTACAAAACCGTGCAGGGCAACGTTGATCTGTCCACGTTCCGGGTTCGCCAGACAGGAGAGCTGGAAGTCGTCAGTCAAAAATCCGAAGAAGGATTGCTGGAAAAAGTGCAGCGGCTGTCGCAGCCGATTTTGCTGGATGGCCGATACGAACTGACGGCGCAGATGGCTCAGGACGAAAACGGAACGCTGTATCGCGCGCGGCGAACGGTGCTTGGCGATGAGGTCGCCGTTCGTGTATTGCGCCCGGAATTGGTCAACGATCAGGTTGCGGCGGAACGATTTCGCCGCCAGGCGCAGGTCGCCGCGCACATCAAACATCCGAATTCGGTGCAGGTGTTCGATTTCGGCCAATCGCCCGAAGGCGCGTCCTACATCGTCGAAGAATTGCTTTCCGGGTACACGTTGCGCGATCTGATTAACGAAGAGCGCGGATTGAGCGTGACACGCGTCGTCGGGTTGATGAACCAGATTTGCGGTGCAGTTCACGCGGCGCATTTGCATGGCATTGTGTTGCGCGGATTGAAACCGGAAACGATTTACATCGAACACGATCAATCCGGCAAAGAGATCGTCAAAGTCGGCGGGTACGGCCTGGCCAAGGTGGACGAATTGTTTTTGCGCGCCGCCGACGCCAAATCGCTGACCGGACCGTTGGGCGTGTACGGTTCGCCGCAATACACGTCGCCGGAACAATGGATGAATCGCCCGCTGGACGCGCGTTCGGATGTGTATGCGCTCGGCGCAATTTTGTTCGAACTGTTGACTGGCACGCCTCCTTTCACCGACCGGTTTATTACCCAGCATCTTTCCGCGCCCGTGCCCGATTTGGCTGAATTTGGCCGCAGCGATCTGGACGAAGCCATCGCCGAAGTCGTCAGCCGCGCATTGGCCAAAGAACCTGCCGACCGGCAAGCCTCCGCGCTGTTGTTGGCCGAAGAGTTGGAAGCGGCGGCGGGCGCACGACGCGGATTGTTTTCGCGGCTGACTGGCGTATTGCCAGTTGCGCCGATCATCGTTCCCAAACCAGTTGGGGTCGGCGATACGTCGCTGCCGTCGGTGTTGCCGCGCGAAAAGGCTTTTGGCCACGGCGCATTTAACGCAGTCGTCATCGCCTTGATGGTCGAAGCGTTTTTGTCGCGATTGTCGAGCGGAATGATCAAGACCGCCGTTCCGCTGTACGCCTTGCTGGTGTTCGGCATGGAAATCACGACGGTGATGGGTCTGGTGTTAATTCAAAACATCGTGCCGTTGTTGCTGCGTCCGGTGTTCGGAACGCTGGCCGACAAATACGGCAAGAAAAAAATCTTTCTGATTTCGCTGACCATTCGCACTTTGGTCAGCGTGTTGTACGCCTTGGCGACACTGCCGTTGCTGTTCGTCATCAGCCTGATTCGCGGCATCGCGGATTCCGCCAAAGGCCCTTCGGCGTCGGCGATGATCGCTGACAACACTGACGAACAACACATCGCGCAGGCCTATTCCTGGTACACCACCACGAAATCCACGTCCGGCGGCATCGGCGAAGCGTTGGCGGCGTTTGTATTGGTCATTCTGCTGACGATCTTTGCCGGTTTCAGCACAGCAAATGTGACTGTCGCCGTGCTCGACAAAACCACACGCTCGGGCGCGAACGCCGAAGAAATCGTCAAAACCGGCTCGGTCATTCAACTCGGCGCTCCGTTGCCCGGCAACGAAGCCGATCCGACGGCGCACAAGGTGATTCGCGTCGAACAGCGCGAGATGAAGCTCAGCCAGATTCCGATTGATGATTTGCCGAAAGTCGTGGATAGCGCGCCGCTGAAAAAAGCTCTGGTGATGATTTTTATCGCTTCGACCGTATTGTCGCTCTTGTCGCTGGTGCTGGTCGCCGTCTTCATCAAGGAAAAGAAGAAGCAAAAGAAAGAGAAGAAAGAAAAATCCGAAACGGACGCCGAGGCGGCGCTGCAACACGAACAACCGAATGTCTGGGCGTTTGCGCTGCTCGGCACAGCGTTGACGGCTCCGGCGTATATGGTGACGGGCGAATTTTTCACGATCCTGGCTGTCAAACTGGAGGTCACGCCTTCGGTCTTGGGATGGATCAAACTGGTTTCCGAAACCGCCGTGCCGTTGCTGTTCGGGCCGTTTTTCGGCTGGTTGGCGGATCGCATTGGCGCGGGCAAAGTCATCGCTTTGCGTTCGCTGGCCAATCTGGCAACGTCAGCGTTATTCTGGATCGTGCCGTGGTTTGCCGGAACTGCCTTGCTGGGCGCGATGATGGGATTTGCGCGCGCCATTGACGAAGTCGGCAAAGCGGCGTTCAAACCGACGTGGGGAGCGATTTCCGCCAAAGTTTCCAGCTTCAACCTTTCAACGCGCAGCCGAACGATGGGCATTTTGGAAGGCGGTGTGGACGCTTCCGATCTGGCCTTTCCGGTCATTGCCGGTGTGATGCTGCAATATCTGTCGCTTGGGCCGCTGATGCTTGTGCGCGGCGTGCTGGCCATTGTCGCAGAAATTTATGGCTTCGTGTTGATGCGGAAATACAAAATCTGATTGTTTGCCGAAAACCGAACGATCTTCCATACAACATCAATGAACTCTAAAACCAACAGCTTCTGGCCTGGATGGAATTTGGCAGCCGTCTGCCTGTTGATCGCGCTGACCGGTTGCAACCAATCACAACCGCACTCCGCGCATCACGCCGCAACTCCTTCGTCGAATTCCACCGCAGACCAGTCGGGATTTTCCGCACCGGGAGTCAACAAAACGCCTGCCCCCGGTGAAGCTCCGTCGGGAATGATCTGGATTCCCGGTGGAACGTTTCGCATGGGATGCGACAACTGCAACATGCCCGATGCCGAACCGGTTCATTTGGTAACGGTGGATGGATATTGGATTGACGAAACTCCCGTGACGAACCAGCAATTTGCCGAATTCGTCAAAGCCACCAAATACGTCACCATCGCGGAGATCAAACCCAAAGCCGAAGATTATCCGGGCGCCAAGCCTGAACTGCTGGTGGCCGGTTCGGTGTGCTTTGCTCCGCCGGATCAGCCTGTGTCGTTGGAAAATCCGTACATCTGGTGGAAATACCAGCCCGGCGCAAACTGGAAACATCCCGAAGGACCGGGCAGCGATTTGAAAGGCCGCGAAGATCATCCGGTGGTTCACATTGCCTGGGACGACGCCGTGGCTTATGCCAAATGGGCTGGAAAACGATTGCCGACCGAAGCCGAATTTGAATTTGCCGCTCGCGGAGGAATGGACGGCAAAATGTTCGCCTGGGGCGATGAATTGAAACCCGGCGGCAAATGGGTGGCCAACATTTATCAAGGCCGCTTTCCGAACGAAAACAAAGCGGAAGACGGGTATCGGACAACTTCGCCGGTCAAAGCGTTTCCGCCGAATGCCTTTGGTTTGTACGACGTCGGCGGCAACGTCTGGCAATGGTGTTCGGATTGGTATCGGCCTGATTACTTTGAGCGGTTGGCAGCGGGAGGAACGGCGCGCAATCCGCAAGGGCCGCCGGACAGCTTCGATCCGCAGGAACCCGGCATTCCCAAACGAGTGCAGAAAAGCGGTTCGTTCATGTGCAGCGATCAATACTGCGCGCGGTATCACGTTGGCAGTCGTGGCAAAGGCGCTGTGGACAGCGGAGGCTCGCACATCGGATTTCGCTGTGCGAAATCCTGAACTCAAGTGCGGACGTTCCCGTCCACACTTCACAACACATCAAACTATGCCACCACGAAAACCTAAAGCGAAAGAAAGTTCCCTGGGCTTGATGGCCAGGATTCAGCGCAAAGACCCTAAGCTGCCGCGATTCATCGTCGTGCCGAGCATGTTGGTGGCTGATTGGGGCGTTGACCAGAACGTCACCGTGACCGGCGAATTGAACGGAGTCAATCTGGGACGACGTTCGTTGAAACGCTGGGACGCAGAGCGCTGGTTCATTCAACTGCCGGAACCGATCTGCAAAAAAGCCAATGTGGACACGGGCGATATGGTCACCGTGACGATGCAAATCGCCGAAGACGAATAACAACCTAATCGAAGCAGAAAACTTTGAAACAGGATCAACATGATTTTTTTCAAGATGCACAGGATTCAAACCTGACCGAAATCTTGCTGGAATTGAGCGTCGTGTAAATCCTGTCGGAAATCTTGTTAATCTTGTTTTGAAATGTTGTCTCAATCTGGCTTGTTCTGATTTAGCTCAACTGCCCGGTTTCGCGCGTGTATTCGTACTGATACCGGCGATAGTAATAGTCGTAACCGTCGCGCTGCATGTTGACGTTGTTCAACACCACGCCAAAGATTTTAGCGCCGACGTTGGCCAGTTCCTGCCGCGAATGCACCACCATTTCGCGCGAACTTTTCCCGCCGTGAACAATCAACATCACGCCATCCACCAGCCGCGACATAATGACCGGATCAGTGACGCTGCCAATCGGCGGCGAATCAATCAGAATGTGATCGAAATGCTGTGACAGTTTGTGCAGCATCATGCGGAACTTTTCCGAACTCAGCAGGTCAGCCGAATTCGGCGGCACAATTCCCGAAGGCAGCACGTACAGATTCGGCACCTTGGTCGGTTGCACCACGGTTTTCAGCGAAATGTTGCCGGACAGATAATTCGACAATCCGCGCCGATGGTCTATGCCCAATGCTTTGTGAATTCGCGGGCGGCGCATATCCGCATCAATCAACAACACGGTTGCGCCGAGTTGCGACAGGCAAATGCTGGTGTTAATGGCGGTGGTCGTTTTGCCTTCGCCGGGCTGACTGCTGGTTACCAACACGGTTTTAGGCGGATGTCCGGCGGCAGCCAGCAAAATCGAAGTTCGCAGCATGCGGTACGCTTCGGCCACAGAACCTGCGTCCTTGTAAGTGTCTTTTGGCGAAAGCAAACCGTTGGAAGCATTGGCCGGTTTGCTGACCTTTGCGCCATACAGCAACGGCTGGCGACGATTGCTGGAACCAATCGCCGGAATGACGCCCAGGGCCGGCAATCGGACATACCGGCTGACGTCGTCAACGGTTTTGATCGTGTTATCCAGATGATCCAGTAAAAACACCAATCCAATGCTGACCCCCAGACTCAACACAAACGCCAGCATCACGCTGCGCGTGCGGGACGGTCCAATCGGGCCGCCCGGCAACCGTGCCGGTTCGGCAATGGACACGTCACGAGCTTTCTGCATTTTTTCCAGATTTACCTGTTTGGTTTTTTGCAGAAAATCCGTGTAAAGCGTTTTCGCCGTTTCGACGTTTTGTTTGAGGATGTTCAGTTGAATCGAGGTCTGGTTTTGCTGAACGGCTTCACCCTTGGCGCGATTGAGCGCCGCTTTCATCGAAGCTTCGTCGCGCAGAGCGCGTTCGTAATCCGTTCGCAGTTTGTCGGAAAGCTGTATGCGCGTGCTGGCGATTTCCTTTTGCAGTGTGGTGATCTGGTCTTTGACTTCCGCGACTTTGGGATTTTCCGAACCGTATTTGACGTTGAGCTGTGACAGCGTCACGTTCAAATCGCTGAGCCGTCGTTGCAGATCAAGCGTTTGCTGATTGGCCAACGCTTCGGGCAATTGTGCGACGCGTCCTTGCCGCACGTCTTCGTACAGCGATTGTTTGATGATGCGGTCGGTTTCGGCCCGGATTGCCTGATCGTGCAAAACCGCCAGCTTATTGGTCGTCAGGTCTTCTTTGCCTTCCAGCGAAAAGATGCCGTTGGCGCGCGTGTAATTGGCCAATGCCTGTTCGGCTTTTTGCATTTGCGATTCCAGGTCGCGCGTCGCCTGGCCGAGCGCCGTGGACGAGAGATCGTTCGATTCAGTCTTTTTGCTGTAATTGTATTCCTTGAACGCGGCAGCGACCCCATTGGCTGCCAGCGCGGCCATTTCCGGGTTGGTGTGTTTGTACGAAACCCTCAACAAGCGGGTCATCTTTACTTTTTCCACGGACAGACCGCCGCTCAACATGCCGACGTAAGGAGCCAATCGCTCACTTTCTTCCGGCGAACGCGTTTGCAGCCTCAATTCACGAATATCCGGATTCAGGTTGGGCGGAGCTTCCGCGACCACCTGTTCGCTGGATTTTTTCTGGCCACGATTTTTCAGCACATCCAGCAACGACTCTTCTTCGCCGCTGGCCAGAAACTTTGGATTCTGATCCAGTCCGAGCTTGACGACGACTTCTTCCAACAGCGGATAACTTTGAATCAGGAACGCGGCGGTTTCCTGTTCCTGGCTGTCGTCCTGGTAATACACATCGCCATCGCGAACAAACATCTGATTCTTGTTGCTGATTTCGATGGTCGCCACGGCCTGGTAAATGGATTTCTGGCGCGAAGAATTCACCGCAGCCATCAGCGTCGCGATGGTGACAATCGTCAGAATCATCCATTTGCGCCGATTGACGCGCCGCAAAAAATCGCGGACATCAAACCCCGTCGGCTCTTCGCTTTTCATTTCGTGCGGAAAGTACGGGCTGGGCGCAATTGCGCCTTCGGTATAGCTGATGGGCGTAACGGAGGTTTCCGTTCGGTTCGCCATCTTTTCGAAGGGGAATTGATTGCCATTATTTGCTTGTGGGGTTTGCATAACTTCTTACCTCAATATTTTCGTAACGAATGTTTCCCGATTTGCCGAATCATCAACTTTCCAGAATCGCAACGGCGGGCCGCGTGCGAGCGGCGGTGAGCAAAGTAGCCAGCTCGCTCAATTGCGCGACGATGGCGGCGAATGCGAGAAACAACAATGAATGCGACAGCAGTTGCAGATTGAAATCGAACAGGCTGTGGACGGATAACCCGAACAACGCGGCTCCACAGCCGAAAGCGGCGTTGCTCATCAACGGTTCGCGCACGCGAAGCGCGGTTACGACGGCGCGTGCCGTCGTCAATAAAAACCAGATTGCCAATAAAGCCCCGACCAACCCGGCATCGGTCAGCGCCTGTAAATAATCGTTGTGCGCCTGAGACGCGATCATGCCCAGATTCCGGTTTTGGTTGTGCGCCGGCAGCGCCACTTCGTACGAGCCCAATCCTGCGCCAAACAGCGGATTGGCAACGAAGATTTTCCAACTGTCTCGCCACAGTTCGTCGCGATGACCGGTGAAAGTTTGTCGCGTGTCGGCTTGCGCGGCTGGAGCTTGATTCGGTTCAAATCCGGCGGTCACCCGATCAATCACGCGCTCCGCGCCAAGCCAGCTCAACCCGCCAAAGATCGTCACCACAAACACAACCGCCAACGCCGCTTGCCGTGCCAATCCCATCATCCGCGAAGGCGTTGCCACTGTTTCCACTTCGTCAAACTGGCGCGGCCTGAATGTCACCAGAAACACCAACTGTGCGAAGATGCTGATCATTCCTCCACGCGAAAGTGAAAAAACAGCGACCACCACCATCCACGCGGCAATGAACAGGTAAAAGCATTTTTCCGCCAGACTCCGCCGCCGTGTCAGCATCAACGCCACCGGCCACGGCAACAGCAATTCCAGATACCCGGCAAAATGGTTGCGATTGACGAACGGGCCAAACGACGTTTTCGATTCGACGACGCGCATCCAGTAAAACTTATCGTTCCAGGTGAAATGCTGAATCATCGAAAACGTCGCCAGCACCAATCCGAAAATTGTCAAAAACTGCATCAGCGTCAGCAATCGTTCGCGGTGGGTCAGAAAATTCGCCGCCAGCAACGAAGTCAGCAACAGACAACACAGCAACAGCGTCGTTCCCTGCGTCGCTTCGGCATCGAGCGACAACCCAACCGTTTTACCGGACAGTTGAAACGTCGTTCCCTGCACCATTCCCAGCAAAACCAGTCCCGCCAGTGGCCACAGATTGGAGGGAACAAACAGCGCCAATCGTTTTTCGCGGATGATTTTGACCGCCCATGCCAACACCAACCCCACGACCGCCACCACAAAAATCAGTTCTGACCATGGCTCAACCGTTCCGTGCGCCAGAACCGTAAACACCACCAACATCACAAAGCCGGTTGAGATAAATTGATCCACCGTAAATTTCATTGCGCCTTCAAACTGAAATCATCAAACCAAATCACACCTTGCGTCGGTTCGGTGTATCGGTATCGCGGAATTTGCCGAATGGCGATCGTCACGGCGGGCAAGTCAGCCGGAACGACAAAATCCACTGCCAGCAATTGCCAGGCGTTGGCCGCCATTGAAACCGGAGCCGACGACGCCAGCACTTCGTTCGTGTCAGCGCGCATGATCGCCACTTGAGGACCTTCGTCCGTCACCAGGCGTTCCGGCTTGGCAAAACATTCCAGCCGATAAGCCGCTCCCGGTTGCAGATAAATCAAATGCTTCGCTTCGTGTTCCAATCGCGTTGTGTCCACACCCTGATATGCCAACCGCAACGCGCGCTGGCCGGACTTTCCACCTTCCTGAATGGTCAGCTTGGCAAAACGGTTGGCGTTCAACTGCCAGTCGAACTGTGACAGCCCTTTGCGCGGCGAATGCTCAAAACTGCCATTCCATAACAACGTCTGATCGGCATTGCTGCCGTTGCTCATCGTGTCGCGCCACAATCGGTCAGCCCATTCCCATTGGCGGGCTTTCAAAAAAGCTTCCAGCACTCGTCCGGTTTCCGGCGCTTGCAATCGGCTGGCGCGATCGCTGCGCGAAAACGCTCTGGCGGCAGCCTCGAACATTTCTCGCTCGGTCAAAAATTCTGCGAAGGTCAATTTCGCTTTGGCGCTGTCGCCGACGACACGCTCCAACACGGCCATCTCGCCGCCGCTGGCGCGCCACAGCAAATCCAGCGTATTGGTCAACCAACCAGGGTAAGCATCGGCAACGTATCGAAACTCTGGCAATGATTCTTCGACTTTACCGACCCGCAACAACAGATTCGCCATTTGCCAACGCACGCTGACGTTATTCGGAGCCAGTTTGACGGCTTCCCGCAACGCCGCTTCCGCTGCCTCGGGGTCGCCTTTCAACTCTGCCGCAGCCGACAACAGGATTCGATATTCAAAGTTGGCTGGAACGAGTTCGACGGCTCTGGTTGCGTGCCGAAACGCCTTGTCAGCTACCGCTTCGTGACTTTGCTGGCCATCCAACTGGCTTTCCACCAGTTGCGAAGCCAGCCGTGCATGCACTTTGGCCGAATTGGGAAAGTAGCTGGCAGCCGCTTCAATGACCGCCAAATCCAATGTAACCGCCGGACTGGCAATGACGCCCGTCATAAACCGTCTCAGTTCTGCGCCCATCAAACCTGCACACACGACCAGCACCAGGCCGAACATCAAACCACGTAGCGTGATGGATGAGAGGTTGAACGAAATCTTCATGGCAAGAAAAAAGCTGGGGGGCGGTAAGGTGAGACGGATGCGAATGGGAGAGAATTCTTTTGCAGGGCAATCAAGCGTTGAGCCGATGAACGGCTCAACGCTTTGGTTGAATGCTAATTGTTCGGCGCCGTGGGGCTAATCTGGCGGCAGAAAAAGCCTCTGGGATTTACGCACGTTAACCCGTTGGGTCGAACGACCGGGCCCGGGTTGTTATACATAAAAGCTGCCATCGAGGCTCCGATCACCGCCGAAAACAGCACAGGAATAAAGAGACCTCCATTTGCGTTCCCGGAATTGCCTCCACCGCCGGAATTGCCGTTATTTCCAGAATTCCCAGTATTGCCGGATTGCGATCCAGTGTTTTTAGACGCGGTGTTCGGTTTCGACTCGTTGGAATTTTTGGTCGAAGACGGGTCGGTCGTCAGATTGCACGCGCAGGTCAAGGCCGTCGTGCAAGTGCTGGCAGTTCGGCGATACAACACGTTCTGGCCGTTTGGCGAATCAATGTCCAGAGATTCTCCGGCGGCGATGGTTTCCGTTTTGCCGTTAATCCACATGCGGGTTTCGCCCAAACTGGGGATGATTCGTCCCTGATTGCCGCGTTGGCCTACAAAATACGAATCGGGTTGCGCGCCATCGGAACTCACCACTCCTTTGAGGGTTTTGACCGAAGTGTTGGTTCCGCCCGAAGCCAGAACGCCCATACATCCGTTGAGCAGTTCGCCACCAATCGTGTCGCCGGAAATGGAAAGCACGAATTCCGTGTCTTTGCCCAATTCAATGCGACCAAGTCTTCCCAGATTCAAAACTGCCGTCCCCGCGCCCGACACGCGGATTCGATCTCCGTTAAACAACGTCTGGCCGGGGGGCGTTTCCTTGCCATTGATGGAAACCTGTTTGGCAAACGAAAGTTGTCCGGTGGCCGCCGGTTTGGCAAACACGGCCAATGGCTGCACCAAGGGATTCCCAAGCAAGGCAACCAGACAAACCAAACTCAGCATTTTACGTTTCGATAATAGTCCGTTCATACAGCAGCGACCTTTCTGTGGTGTGAGAGCACAAAAAGCCGAGACGACAAGCTCAGCTACGTACGGGTCCTTGAACTCTTCAATAGGGTCGGATCGGAAAGACAGTGATTTGAGGGGCAAAAACAGATGTCTGGTTTTTGAATGAGCAGATAATCGGCATAGAAAACTGCTTAAAAGCCGAAAGACGAACTTTCGAAGCAGGGAGCGTTTTTAGCCGATCCAGTGATTGGAAATTTACGATTCAAATAAACCAGAGAAGTAAAGTGGGACACTGTTTCAATTGTATAGCACGCGACTTTCAAGGCCGTCAACATTTAATTCTTTGGATTCGCGGCGGATGCAAGATTTGCGTGGCTGGTTTTGGCGATCTTTTCCTTTGGTTTGGAACCATGAATTGCCTCGAATTGCTTTTGAATTGTAAAAGTATTGAAAAGCGACAAATGGACTGATTGGTTGATCGGTTTTCTTCGGCTATGATGGTCGTTCAGGCGCAGACAGAGAAAATTCTGACGAAGAAAGGCAGTTGTGGCAGGCAAAGTTCATTTGGGCACTCAAGGCTGGAATTATCAGGACTGGGTCGGGCCATTTTACCCACGAGGCAGTCGCGCGTCGGAGTTTCTGGATTTGTATGCGCGAATTTTCGACACGGTCGAAATTGATTCCAGCTTTTACGCCATTCCGTCGGAGGCGTCGGTTAAATCCTGGCGAAAACGCGCGCCTGCCGGATTCACGTATTCGTTGAAGCTGCCGCAACAGATTACGCACGAACAGCATCTGCGTGACAGTGAAACCGTGCTGGAACAGTTTTGCCAGCGTGCGTTGGAATTGGGCGATACGCTGGCGATGGTGTTGATTCAATTGCCGCCAGATTTTTCTCCGCGCGCATGGCCGACGTTTGAACGTTTTATCCAACTCTTACCGTCGGAAATTCGTTTCGCGGTCGAGTTCCGCGATCAGGGTTGGCTGGTAGAGCCCATACTGGATCAGGTGTTGAAACTGCTCGCCAAACGCCAAGTCGCTCTGGCCTTGGTCGAGGGGCAATGGGTGCAACGCGGGTTGTGGTTTCAGATTCTGGATCGTCCGACTGCTCCGCTGGCGTATGTGCGTTGGATGGGGCCGCGCGATTTGACTGATTTTTCGCATGTGCAGATCAATCGCGACCGTGAGCTGGCTGAATGGGCAGAAGCATTCGATTTTTTATGTCAGCGCGTTGACGCTGTGTACGGATATTTCAACAATCATTTTCAGGGGCATTCGCCGGCTTCCTGCAACCATTTCAAACAATTGATCGGGCAGCCGGTGATTGAACCCGAATCGTTGATTTCGCAACCGTCTTTGTTTTGAGTGTTGAGAGTGTGTAATGAATGAATGGGTGCGCAAACCAGGCAAACAATTCTTTCCGCTGAACAAAGCTCAGCGATGGGTGATGATTGTCGCAATGGTGGTCGTGTCGGCTGGCGCTGTCACCGGATTCATCTTTGGCGACGATCCGGAATCGTCCAAACCCAGCAAGGAAATGGCCAACGATCCGGTGGTGCAGGCCTATGTGCAGGCGCTGGAAATCGTTGAGGCCAATCACGTCAGTCCGCCGGATAAATTTCGCATGGCGCGCGAAGCCATTTTGGGAATGCTGCATTCGCTCGACCCGCATTCGGGATTTTATGATCGCCGCGAATTCAGCGAAATGCAGGACGAACAGAGCAGCCACTTTTACGGCATTGGTGTCACCGTCAATCAACGCAACGAACGCATTTATGTGCTGGGCGTCAGTCCCGGCATGCCTGCAGAACAAGCCGGGCTGCGTTACGGAGACGCCATTATTGCCGTGGACGAAATTTCGGCCAAAGATTGGACGCAATCGGATGCGTTGAAACATGTGCGCGGAGAGTATGGAACTACGGTAGCCATCACCGTCGAACGCGCGGGAGAACCCAAACCACTGACGTTTAACATCAAACGCGATGAAGTTCCTTTTCCGTCGGTTCGCAACAGTTTCATGATTCGCCCGGATGTCGGGTACATCGGATTGACCGGAGGATTCAATCAGGAAACGAGTGAAGAACTCAGTGACGCTATCGAACGATTGAAAAAAGAAGGCATGACTTCCCTGCTGCTCGATCTGCGCGACAATCCGGGAGGTTTGTTGCGGCAAGCAATTCAGGTAGCCGAAACCTTTTTGCCGCGAGGCGTCGAAATTGTTTCCGTACGCGGACGCGATGGCCGATACCAACCGCAAATGTATCGTTCGGAAAATTCCGACCCTGAAACCATGCCAATGGTGGTGTTGATCAACAGCGACACGGCATCAGCGTCGGAAATCGTCGCCGGAGCCATGCAGGACAAAGGACGCGCCTGGATCGTCGGCGAAGAAAGTTTTGGTAAAGGTCTGGTGCAGACTGTGTTTCGGTTGCGCGGCGGAACCGGTCTGGCGTTGACCACGGCGCGGTATTTCACGCCGAGCGGACGGCTGATTCAACGGCCTTATGACAATTTGGGAATTTACGATTACTTTTACGCGCGCCGCGAACAGCCCCAAACTGGTCGCTCTTCTTCGAAGACCATTCCCGCAACTGCGCCGGCCAAAGAAGCCCGCGAAGGCGACAAGTTTTACACCTCCACCGGCCAGGAAGTGTTTGCCGGAGGCGGCATCAAACCCGACACCGAAGTCAAAATGCCTCTGGAAAACTTCAAACTGCGTGACGCGTGTTTCGAGTTTGCGCGGTTGTTGGTCGCCGGGATCGTTCCGAACTTCCCCGATTACAAGGTCAAAAAACTCGACTCCGGCACGCGCTTCCGCACTAGCGAAATCCCGTTGCCTGATTCGGTCCTTGCCGCCTTCAAGGACTTTTTGCGCCAGCGCCCGGAACTGCAAATCAAGGAAACCGACGTCGCCAGACATCTGGATTATGTTCGCTTGCGAATTCGCGCTGAAATCATCACGGCGCACCATGGGCCGGAATTCGCCGGACGTTTTTTGCTGGAAAACGACCAGCAAGCCACCCGCGGATTGTCCGAACTTCCCAAAGCCAAACAACTGAGCGATCAGGCCAGACTCTTTTCGCGGGATTCTTCCAAACAATAACCGGAATTCGATTTCCTTCGATTCCAAACCAAAAAGCCGAACGGGTCAGACTCATCACTCTCAGAGCCTGACCGGTTCGGCTTTTCAGGTTCATTCCCTGACCGGGTTTCAGCACCTGGGCGGAAACACCGGGATGATGTAACTCATCTGATTGTTCAGCCGCAGCGCGTGCAGGTTATGACCTTGATTGAACGCGTTCGTTGACGTGGACGCATTGGCATTGAAGTTAATTGCCGCGCCGGTCATGCCGATGGCTCCTGTCTGGTTGTAAATTCGCATCCATCCCGTGCGTCCGGCGGGGATAAATGTTTCAAAGCGCGGCGTTGTGCGCGGGAAGTTGTTGGAAATCGAACTGCGCAATTGACACCCACCCACCACATTGAAGCTCAGCGCATTTTCGGCATCGTCATACAACAAGCCGAACAGCGTGCCCAGCGAAGCGGCTCCGATGCCCAGATTGCCGCCGATGCGATTGATGATGACCAGCGTGTCATTGCC
>JAEUQP010000282.1 GCA_016789645.1 Acidobacteriota bacterium
GTTGCTTAAAAGCATGAAAATCGAGGCGGAGGTGTAGGTCAAGGTTGCATTGGGGTCACCCTGCACGCCTTTCCAGGTTGCGACGGAAACTGGTGCGCCGAACAGCGACGGGTCAATCACCATTTGTTGACACTGGAAAATGCCTGGGCCGCGAACGCACAAAACCGGAGCGACATGCCATCCCCACTGAACACAGCAGTTAGGATTGTTTTTGGTGCTGACCAACAGGTTTCCCTGAATCCAGACTTTTCTGGGAGTCAATCCCAGGTTAAACATCAAACGGCACATCTCGTTGGCGCGCGCCCAACATCCATTGTCGGGATACAGAAAGGGAATACATGGCTGCAGAGCGGTAAACGGATTGCAATTGGTCGCGTTCATGGCAGCGAAGACTTCCTGCGCTCTGGTTTCCGAGATGCAGCGAAATAACCAATACCACCAACGCCAGGGCCAAATCGGCCAGCGCCAAATTGGCCAATCCCGAATCCATCTCAACAACCTAAACAACCAGGACAGCGCAGACGGAAGTTCTGATTTAGGCAACGGCGGTGGCGTCGAAACGCTTGGCCTGGACGGGAAAGGGCGAACATCGAGAATGTTGTGCGCGTCATCGTCCGTGATAATCAGCAGTTCCCCATTTTGCAGCGCTTCATTCAGCAATTTCTCCATCTCGTCGAAATCCGGTGTGTTCCGTTTCAGGAAATGGCGGGCATGAGAGCTTTCCAGATCAATGCGGAGCACATCGGCGGAAATTGGCTGAATCCGATGCACGCGGGAAATGTGCGGAATCAGCAAGCGTGTGATTGCCGATGTTGCCGGATCAATTTCCAGATAAACCAGCAACTGTTCTTTGCGCGCCTCGTCCAGGATTTGGGCAAGCACTGGGGAACGAGGATTGGCAGGATCGAGACGCACGCGTTGCCCACTTTCCAACTCTACGGAAATGCCCGCTTCAGATTTCAGCAGTTCGATCGGAGAACGATCCAGCGGCGGAACAAGCTTGATGATGTAAGAGACAATCGCATTCGGATTTGGCATTGCAACCTCCAGGGGCCAGAACGATTGAAGAGAAACAGCATTTCAACCGCTTGAAAAGCGATCTCAAGCGGCAATTTCTGCGGAGTTACTGATTTGAGCTGATACATCCGACGCAACAGGCTGGCTAAGGTCCGTTGCTCTTTCTGAGACGCGGCAGAGTATAGTTGGCGTCAGAAGCTTCGGCAATGCGTTTGGGGGCTGGCTGTCACAGATGCTTCGGACTTCCTTCATCAATCTGGCTGATTTGGGGAATCGCCTCAGCTAATGAGTGCCGAACTGGTCAAACCAAATTTGCTCCGCTAAAATCCCGGCTTACTTCACCTCCATTTCAAACATCATCAATGATTCGATGCAATCCGGTTGCTGCCGCTCCCGGTTGTGCACCTGTTCAGGAGACAGACAAATGGCATCCGCAGGAAAACTTGCGATTTTGGTTGGGGGCGGCCCTGCTCCCGGCATCAATTCAGTAATCGGTTCAGCGACGGTCAAAGCCATCAATGAAGGGTTTGACGTGCTGGGCATTCAGGACGGATTCAAACATCTGGTCAAACGCGACCCATCGTGCGCCCGTCCGCTTTCGATAGACGACGTTTCGCGCATTCATTTGCGCGGAGGTTCGGTGCTGGGAACGGCGCGCGAAAACCCGACCAGTTCCGACGACAAGATGAAAGCCGTGGTGGACACGCTGACCGGATTGGGCGTGACGCATCTGGTGACCATCGGCGGCGATGACACGGCGAAATCTTCGGCGACGGTGGCCGACTGGTCGAACATTCGCACGGTTCACGTGCCCAAAACGATTGATAACGATTTGCCGTTGCCGCCGCACATTCCGACCTTTGGATTTCAAACGGCTCGCCACGTTGGCGCGGAACTGGTGCAAAACCTGATGGAAGATGCGCGAGCGACTCGCCGTTGGTACATCGTGGTGGCGATGGGACGACAGGCGGGGCATCTGGCGTTGGGCATCGGCAAAGCCTCCGGCGCGACCTTGACGTTGATCCGCGAAGAATTTGAACAGCAACAGTACGTGCCGTTCGCGCACATCTGCGACATCATCGAAGGCGCGATCATCAAACGCCGCGCGATGGGCAGGCAATACGGCGTGGCCGTGTTGGCCGAAGGCATCATTGAAAAGCTCGACCCGAAAGAACTGGCCGATTTGCAGGATGTGGAAAAAGACGATCACGGCCACATTCGATTTGCCGAAGTGGATTTGGCGCGCAAGGTCAAAGTCGAACTGGAAGGGCGTTTCAAACAGCGCGGTCTCAAGGTTTCGATCAGCAACAAAAACATCGGTTATGAAGTTCGTTGTTGCGATCCGATTCCGTTCGATATGGCGTATTGCCGCGAACTGGGCAATGCGGCGATTCGCTTTTTGCTCAATGGCGGCAGCGGCGCGATGGTCAGCATTCAAAACGGCCAACTGGTTCCGTTGCTGTTTGCCGACATTCGCGATCCGAACACCGGCAAAACCATCGTTCGCAATGTCAGCGTCAACAGCGAAAATTACCGCGTCGCGCGTCAGTACATGCTGCGACTGGATTACATGGACTTCGAACAGGCAGATTGGGCAGAGCAACTGGCGCAGGCCGGAAATCTGACTGTTGAGGAATTGAAAAGGCGTTTCGGGTCGAGCTAACCCTCAGGAGACAATGATGAATAAAAGCAATCAGTTTATGGCGATTATCGAACGTGAAGGTGATGGGTACGTTTCACTTTGCCCGGAGTTGGACATTGCCAGCCAAGGCGATTCAATCGAAGAAGCAAAGGCTAATTTGGCTGAAGCTATCGAATTATTTTTGGAAGTAGCCGATCCTTCGGAAGTTCAAAGAAGGTTACGCTCTGAGGTCTTTGTGACCAGAGTGGAGGTGGCCTTTGGGTAGGCTGCGAGTTTTATCAGGGCGTGACGTGTGCGCAATTTTGGCCGAAAACGGATTTGTGAGAGTCAGACAACGCGGTAGTCATATTTGTGATGCAACGCAAAACTGACGGTTCAACGATTACCGTGCCCGTGCCTGATCACAAGGAAGTGCGGCTCGGAACTTTGCAATCAATCATTCGGCAATCTGGCTTGCTACGCTCGTTGTTTGAAGAAGAAGAGTAATCAGAATCTGGAACGGAATTTTTATGGCTATTAAAAAACTTGGCATTTTGGTTGGCGGCGGTCCTGCGCCCGGAGTGAACGGCGCGATTGCGGCGGTTGCGTTGGCGGCGATTGACGCCGGGATCAAGCCCATCGGCTTTCACGACGGGTTTGAATGGCTGGCGCAACGGTACACGGACGAACAGCACGAATTGACCACCGATGAAGTGTCGCGCATTCACACCGAAGGCGGGTGTTTGCTGGGCACGTCGCGGGTCAACATCGCGAAAAACGAACAGGCGTTGCAACACACCATCGCCGCGCTGCACAAATTGGAAATTGACGCGTTGGTGACCATCGGTGGAGATGATCTGGTTGCCAGTTCGCTGGCCGTCGAGCAAAACTCCGAAGGCGCGATCAAAGTCGTGCAGATTCCGAAAAGCATTGATAACGATTTGCCGCTGCCTGATCCGCTGGTGTCGCTGGGATACGAAAGCGCCCGGCAAA
>JAEUQP010000313.1 GCA_016789645.1 Acidobacteriota bacterium
CGACGTATCGCAACTTTTTCAATCCGCCGGAGCGTTGGATGATTTCCGGCTTCCGCTGCGCCAAGACTCTTTAACCGTTTTGCGTCTTTGCGTCTTTGCGTTGAAAATCTTTCAGCCATGAAAGTCGTTAGCTCTGAACTGACCACCGAACAACTCGTCGAACATTTGCACGAAGCTCGCGCTCGGCTGCTGGAACTGATTGCCGATCTGGACGATCAGCAAATGATTGGCCCGCGTCTGGCCATCGTGAATCCGCTGCGCTGGGAAATTGCCCACGTCGCGCACTTTCAGGAATTTTGGTTGTTGCGTCATCAACGCGGTCACGAACCGATTCCACCTGCGGCCAATCTGGAATCCGACAAGCTTTACGATTCAGCGCGCGTTCATCACGACACGCGCTGGGATTTGCCGTTGCCGTCAAAGCAAACGACGATCGAATACACGCAACGAATCCTGGATCGCGTCAGCGAAGAAGTGTTGAAACATCCCGCCAAGCCAGACGCCAACGGTTACGACGACAATTACTTTTTGCACCTGTCGCTGTTGCACGAAGACATGCACAACGAAGCGATTACTTATACGCGGCAAACGCTTGGTTATGACGCGCCTTTGCTGGGAAAGAGTCATGGAGGGACGGAGGGATGGAGGGAAAGTGAGACGGAGAAATCAGGGGATGTGATGATTCAGGGCGAAACTTTCAGGCTGGGCAGCGAATTGGATTCGGGGTTTGTGTTCGACAACGAATTGCGCGCGCACGAAGTCACGGTCGCGCCGTTTGCGATTTCGCGCACGGCAACCAGCAACGCCGAGTTTCAGGCGTTTGTGGAAGCGGGCGGGTATCGCCATCGGGAGTTTTGGAGTGCGAATGGCTGGCGTTGGCGCGAAGGCGCAAACGCGGAACTTCCTTTGTATTGGCGACAAACTGACGGCGAATGGCAACGCAGAGTGTTTGATCGTTGGGTTCGATTGGAAGCGAATTTGCCCGTGATTCACGTCAACTGGTTTGAAGCCGATGCGTATTGCCGCTGGGCGGGGCGACGATTACCAACGGAAGCCGAATGGGAACTGGCGGCAGCGGGAATCGGCAAACGAAACTTTCCCTGGGGCGAGGAAGCTACGACGCCGGAGCGCGCGAATCTGGATTGGCAGGCGCTCGATGCTGGCTGTTTGTTGCCGGTGGATGCTTTGCCCGCTGGCGACAGTGAATTTGGCATTCGGCAGATGATCGGCAATGTCTGGGAATGGACGGCGACGGATTTTGCGCCGTTTCCGGGTTTCGCGCCGGGACCGTACAAGGAATACTCCGAGCCGTGGTTTCCCAACCAGGGAGAAGCGCACAAAGTCTTGCGCGGAGGTTGTTGGGCGACGCGCTCAAGATTGATCCGCAACAACTACCGCAACTTTTACAAACCTGATCGCCGCGATGTGTGGGCGGGATTTCGGACGTGCGCGAAATGAGAATTGGCATCATTACTCCTGCGCCTCCGAATTCGCGTCACGGAAATCGGCGCACGGCGTTGCGTTGGGCGAAGCTGCTGCGCCAGCTCGGTCACAGAGTCTGGATTGCGCAAAGTTACGACGGGCAAGTGTGTGACGTCTTGATCGCGCTGCACGCCAAACGCAGCTTTGATTCGATTCGCGCGTTTCGCAGCCAGCATCCGCGCCGACCGTTGATCGTGGCGTTGACCGGAACCGATCTGTATCGCGATTTGCGTCGCAGCCGCCGAGCGCAGTTGGCATTGGAACTGGCGACGCGGTTGATCGTGTTGCAACCCAAAGCGCTGGACGATTTGCCGCCGCGCGTTCACGCCAAAACGCGAGTCATTTACCAATCGGTATCACCATCCAAACAAATCCAGAATCTGAAATCCCGAACCCAAAATTTTCAGGTCTGCGTCATCGGTCATTTGCGCGATGT
>JAEUQP010000320.1 GCA_016789645.1 Acidobacteriota bacterium
CATTTCGCGGCGCAGCAACCGACTTACCAACAACCGGTTCAACCGCCGCAAGCCGCGCCGATTCCGCAACCGATGTTTCAAGGGCAATTGTCTCCGCCGCCGACCAATCCGCTAAACATTGCCGCTCCCAACAGCGTCGTCGAGGACGAAACCCGCAGATTTCATGCCAACAAGTAAGGAGCACTAACCATGTTTTGTCCACGTTGCGGATCGCCCAATCCGGATACCACCAAATTTTGTCGTCAATGCGGACTGGGACTGCAACCCGTCACAGGGTACGTCGCTAGTGGTGGGACGGCCCCGCTTCAACCGCCGCGTTCCGGCGATGTGATTTCCAAAGCGGCGGACGGTTTGACGCCCAAACAGCAGATGATTTTGCTGATTATGATGTTTGCGATGTCGCCCGCGATTTTTGGCACATTGGGATTAGGACGATTGTCAGGCATTAGCGCAGTCCTGATTCCGATTGGAATCGTGTTCGCCGTGATGCGGTACAAGGCTCAGCAGCGAAGATTGCAGGAAGAGAGGATGGCGCAGCAAACCCTCTATCCGCCGATACAGCAGCAAATGCCCCCGATTACACCTTACAATTTGCCGCAAGCCACGCAACAACCAATTCCGCAAACGTATCAACAACCGGTTTACCAGCAACCGTCACCGCCGCCGACCAACCCGTTGGGCCCAAGCAGCGTGACCGAAGACGAAACGCGCCGCTTGCCCAACTAACGTCACCTGCCACTTTGGCGAATCAGGATTTCAAACCCAGCCCCAAAACTTCGTGGCAGTATTTGATGCTGCGTTCCAATTCGGCTTTTTGGAATTCCTGCTCAGCCAGTTTGCGGTCTTTGTCCGCCGGAGCTTTGAACGGCGCAATCGGTTTTCCGGCTTTGGCCATTGTCGTAAAGCCCAGAAATTCTTTGGCGCGAATATCGCCGTAATCTTTCCAAAATTCTTCCTGTTTGAATGGGTAAGGGCGAATCGCGCCGGAGATGATTTCCAGTTGCACGGCTACGCCCGGGCAAAGCTGGGCAAAACGGTCAAAGTATTTTTGCCAATCCACCTGACCTTCGCCCATTGCCGTCCAGCCAGCGTTTGCGCCTTCCGGCGTTTCCCAAACCATCGAATCGCGTATACCGGTCGTCGCGGCGTAAGGCCCCAGGATTTCTAGGTTGCGCATCGGATCTTCCAGCGTCCAGGTGGCGTTGCCAGAATCCAGCGTCGCGCCGACGAAATCGCGCCCGCACTCTTCGATCAAGTTGGCCAATTGCCACGCTTGCATATCGCCCGCGTGATTTTCGATGGCGATTTTGACTCCGGCATCAATGGCTTGCGAGCGTACGGCTTTGCAAACTTTGATCGTGTCTTTCCAACGTGCGGGCAATCCGCCCGGCAATTTGCGGTCATCGGCTGTGCCTTGGTAACAGCGCGCGACTTTGGAGCCGAGCGTTTTTGCCACGCGAATGGTCAGCGCCAAATGCTCTTCCGCCGATCCGAAACGCGGGCTGAAAGATTTTGCCGACGGGCAGATGCTGCCAGTTCCGGCTTGGATTTCAATGCCCAAGTCGTCGGCTTTTTTCTTGATGTATTTCAGGTATTTTTCCTCGTGGCTTTCGTACACGTCCAGATCGGAAAACAGCACGGTGTCCACTTTCAGCCGCGCGGCGTAATCCAGCAACTGCGGCGCTTTCCAGCCGAAGGCGCGAATCGAAAAGTTGTCGAAGCCGAGTTTGATGTTGCGACGTTTGGTTTGCGAAAAAGCGAGCATCGGAACCTCAATGGTCGCTGCGGCAGTCGTCGCCGCAAGCGATTGAATGAATTGACGGCGTGAACTCATAAACCCTCTTTTGTGATGTGAATTGATTTTGTGGAGTCGTGGTTATGACACGGGATCGCGCGGTCTGTCCAGATTGCGCGAAGGTGTGGTAAACACTTCGGCATGCCTGAACTTCCTGAAGTCGAAATGGTCGCGCGGCATTTGCGCGGTTTGATTGCCGGACGAACCATCACCAAAGCTCAATTGTTGCGCGCAAAGCTTGCGCCGGAAAATCCTCCGCGCCAGTTTGCCGCTTGGTTGAAAAACGTTCGCGTCGAAGATGTGACTCGGCGCGGCAAACACATTCTGGCGCATCTGGCGAACAAGCGAACGTGGATTACTCATTTACGAATGACTGGGCGATTCGTTCATGTAGATGCCAACGAAGCGCCGCCGCCGCACACGCACGCGGCTTTCTGGTTGGACAACGGACGCAAGCTGCTGTTCGCCGACCAACGTCACTTCGGAATGATGCTGGTCGTCAAAACCTCCGAACTGGATTCGGTTTCGCATCTGAGCAAACTTGCTCCAGAACCGTTCGATGCTGCGTTCAATGCCAGCTATCTGCATGAAGCTTTGCAGCGCAGCAAGCAGGCCATCAAGCTGTTTTTGCTGGATCAAACCCGCGT
>JAEUQP010000336.1 GCA_016789645.1 Acidobacteriota bacterium
GGCCAATGTCGTTGGCAGCGGAACCACGTTGGCCACTTCGGTTCGGATTGCCATGCCGGTTCCAAACGCGGCGACGATGGATTCCGTCGCGATGGCTGTGGCGCTGAAACTGGCGGCAGAAACCGTTGCCAGCGAACGCGAGGTTACCAGTCTGTACACTCCGCGTCCGTGTGTGGCGGCAAAGAGCGAGTTGCTGGCGGCGTGGTAACGCACCATAAACGTGGCAACGCGCGGCATTCCATTGCCCAGTCGTTCCCACGTCGAACCGCCGTTCGTGGTTTGGAACACTCCCAGGTCCGTGCCGATGTAAATCGTCAACGGGTCATTGGGATTGATCGCCGCCGAAGTCACAGGCACGTCAGGCAAATTGCCGCTGATGTCTGTCCACGATTGGCCTTGGTTGGTTGTCAGAAAGACGTGGCCGGGCGTGGTTGGCGTAACGCTGTTGAACCCGGAAAAGGTGATGACGGCTCGTTGCGTGTTGTTGCGATCCAGCGCGATGTCAGTCAGGAACCGATTGGGCAGCGGAGCTTTGGTCAGGTTGGTGAACGTGGCGTTGGTGCCAGCATTGGCGTTGGTCGTAATTTGAATCGAACCATCGCTGGAGCCTACCCAAACGATTTCCTGATTATTGGCCAAACTCGGATGAGCGGCGATGGCAGACGCTCGACCGGTTGAGCCTTTGGTGACATCCGCGCCAAACCCGTCTGAACTCGCTCCAAGGCCGTTCCAGGTGATTCCCTGATCGTTGGAGCGATACAGTCTGTTCGTGCCGAAATAAATGACGTTTCCACTTGTGCTGGTGTATCCGACGTGTTGCGCCATTGGTGCATAAAAGCCTACACGATCCGCCGGATTGAAATTGCCTTGTTGCGTCGAGCAACCGAAACAGCCTCGCCGCAGCCATGTGTTGCCGCCGTTGAGTGAAATTTCTGGGCCGATTTGGGCGCGCTGGCCGTTGGAATTGTTCTGGTTGAAAAACGTGTGATAAAGCACTTGCGGGTTGGATTGGTCAATGAGCGTGAATCCGCCATCGCCACCGCGCGAATGTTGCCAGGTTAAACTGCCTCTGAAGATGTTCGTGCCGTTGTCCTGCGTGCCGCCAATGACGAAGTTCGGATTGGTGGGATGCAAGGCGATGGCTTGAAATTGGGTGATGCTCAGATTCGCATTCAAGTTTCTCCAGGTGACGGTATTGGCGGCGGCATTGTTGGTTCGCCAGATGCCTCCGTCATTGCCGGTGAAAACGATATTGGGATTGGCTGCGCTGACGGCAATGGCGTGCGTGTCGGCGTGCAATCCTTCGTTGCCGTCTCCGCGGCTTAAATCCGTCCAGCTTTGTCCGCCGTTGGTGCTGCGAAACACTGTTCCCGCGTTGTTGAGCGAATTGGCTTGAGTTCCGTAATAAACGACGTTGGCATTGGTCGGATCAATCGTCAGTTCCAGATTGTAATTCGCTTGCCCCTGTGTTTGCGGCGTGGTGACTTGCGTCCAGTTGGTTCCTCCATCCACGGATCGCCAGATGCCCAGCAAGTTATCGTTTGGCGCAGCCAGCGCAACATACAACGTCGAATCTGTCGAAGGAGCAATCGGCGGCCCGGCGGCCAGTTCCACGCGGTTAAAGGTTGGATTGTTGGGATCGCTGCTCGGTAATCCGCCCGAAAGCTGCGTCCAGGTATTGGGTTCACCGCCTTGATCAGAGCGAAAAATTCCTACGTTCAAAATCGCCGCGAACACGCGCTGCGGGCGTTGCGGATCAATCAGCACATCGGTTCCTGTGCGATCCACTGTGAAGTTGCCCGGATTCAAATTGCGCCAGTTCATGCCTCCATCGGTGGATTTCCAGATGCCGCGATTGCCGATGACGACGATTCCGCTGCCGCCGGAAGCGCCGCCGGTCAATCCGATATTGGTTGCGGCGTACAAAGTTTGTGTGTTGTTCGGATCAATTTCGATGGTCATGAACGAACAGTTGATGAACGAAGGGAGGTTCGGTGCAGTCGTCGAAATCGGCCCGACGATTTGCGTCCAGGTATTGCCGCCATCGGTGGTTTTCAGCAATCCTTGTCCGTAATACGTGTCGCCGGAGCGATTGCCTTCACCTGTGCCGACGTAAATGACATTGGGATTGGTGGGATCAATCGCAATCGCTCCAATCGCCAGTGAGGGTTGATTGTCCATCAGAGGAGTCCAGTGCGTTCCGTTATCCACCGACCGCCAAACGCCGCCTTGCGCCGCTCCGACATAAACCGTTTGGTTGGTGGTTCCGTTGTAACCCGGATCGAGTGCAATGGCCGTGACTCTTCCCGAAACCGGTGTGCCGACATTGGCGAAGGTTTGGCCTTCAGCAATTGGCGCAGGCCCCAGCGCCGCCCAAACGGCCAATTGATCGGGTGCGGAGGATTCTCCGGCTGAAGCACGCAATTCGTTCAGTCGAATTTCTTCGTTGGCGAGCTGTTCGCGCATTCGGAATCCGGCTTCGGTAGGAATCGTTTTTTCAGGATAAGCCCGTTGGTAATAAAACCAGTCAAACCGACGCTCTCCTGTGCCTTCTTCCTCTTCTTCGATTTCCAGATTTGGTTCTACGGTTCGCAGTTCTACTTGCTCTGTGGCAACACCATGAGCGTGAACGGTCTGCGTTTTGGCCGAAGGGCTGACCGCAGAAAGCCCAAGTCGCTGACGCTCTTCGTGCCGCAACTTGTCTTGCGGGTGCGTTGAATCGGCAGTTGCCGAATGTTCAGGTCGTTGATGCGGTTTGTGCTGCAGTTTCAGAAACAGCGCGGTGGCCAGCACTGCCGAAACGCCAAGTCCGATGATGCACACAAACAACATTGAACGGCGACTCAATAAACGCCGACCGTAGCCGGAGAGCTTGAAACAGAATTTCATGACATTACTCCTGATGAATGTTTCGAGGGGAAGTCAGATCGTAAGGGAGTGTGATTTTGATTCACCCGCGAACTTGGAACAAGTCACCTTGTCCGTTATTATCTGCGCGCGCTCACAACCATTTTCACCAAATGAACCAAGTCGTTTTTATCACCGGAGCATCGAGCGGAATCGGTTACGCCCTGGCGAAGGAGCTTGCGCCGAAAGGGTATGCGTTGGCATTGGCTGCGCGGCGAGCGGATTTGCTCGACATTTTGTGCGAAGACGTGCGCCGCGCGGGCGGCGACGCCATCGCCTTGCCCTGTGACGTGGGCAATCAAACCGAAGTCAAACAAGCCATTGCCGACACCATTGCGCGGTTCGGACGCATTGATCTGACGATTCTTTCCGCTGGCATTGGCGGCCCTACCAACGCCGCTGATTTCCAGGCCGACAAATTTCAACGATTGTTGCAGACGAATGTGCTGGGCGTGGCTTTTTGTCTGGAAGAATTGTTGCCCCTGATGCGACGACAAGGCGGCGGAACCATCGCGGCGATTTCCAGTCTGGCAGCCGACCGAGGCTTTCCGTCTTCTGCTGGATATTGTGCGACCAAAGCCGCGCTTTCCACCTTGTTCGATGGGTTGCGTGCGGAATTGAAAGCCGCTGGCATCAACCTGGTGACGATTGAACCCGGTTATGTGATGACGCCGATGACTGAAAGTTTCGGCAAGATGCCGTTTATGATGCAGGCCGATGAAGCCGCGCGATTGATCCTTCGCCGATTGGAACGCGGCGATCGTGTGATTCGCTTTCCGCTGGTCGCGTCGGCGTTTATGAAACTGATGCGAATTCTGCCGGTCAGCCTGTTCGACCGCATCGCGGCCAAACGGCGTCCAATCAGGGTGGATTGAAAGTGGAGGAAAATTTTGTTTGGTTTAGCTGAAAACATAATACAGCCGGTATCAATGCTGTCGACCATCGACGAAATTAATCGATTAGATCAAGCTTTGCTGCTTCGATTTAAGGACAGGTTGCGGCCCGACCTGTCCTTGTCGCGTTCGCTGGTCAGTTTTCAGGCAAACAAAACTCGCTCCGGTTATCGCTGGTACAAATACAAAGAAGCGTTTTCTGCCGCGCTGATTGAATCGCTGCTGGATCGTTACCGCATCACGGCTGGCAAAATACTTGACCCGTTTGCTGGCAGTGGCACTGCGCTGTTTGTCGCCAGCGCCGCTGGCTTACAAGCGGAAGGAATCGAGTTGTTGCCCATCGGCCAGCAAATCATCCTGACACGAAAATTGCTGGAAGAGTCTTTCACGGAAACTAACGCTGCGAAGTTGCGACGATGGATAAAAGTCAAGCCTTGGCTAAAAGAAATTGACGGTACTCTGCCCGAGTTGAGAATCACGCAAGGAGCTTATTCGCTTCAAACCCACAAAGCGATTGGACAATACCTGAAAGCAGTGCACAAAGAAGATAATGTTACGCAGTCTGTGCTTAGATTTGCGTTGCTCTGCATTTTGGAAAGCGTTAGTTATACGCGCAAGGATGGACAATATCTTCGCTGGGACTACCGTTCTAACAGACGGCAGGGAGCCAACCCTTTCAACAAAGGTCACATTACTGATTTCGATTCCGCGGTTACGGCAAAACTGACAGAAATGCTGAATGATTGGCAGGATGAAAAAGAGCCATTTGGGTTGTTTCCTGCAGTCAATTTGCAAGGAGGAGTTTCGTTGCAGGCTGGTTCCTGTTTGGATGTCATGCCCAGGCTAGAGCCGCGGCAATTCGATGCTATTGTCACTTCACCCCCTTACTGCAACCGATACGACTATACACGAACGTACGCTTTGGAGCTGGCGTTGCTTGGAATCGGCGAGAAGGAATTGATTGAGTTGCGACAGCAAATGTTGAGCTGCACTGTTGAAAATCGCGCTAAGGATTTGCTGGCAATCAATCCGAAATGGCAATGCGCAATTGCTGCTGCGGATGAACATAATCTTCTGCAAGCGATTCTGAGTTATCTGGAGGCTCAAAAAGCAAAAGGTGAGTTGAATAATCAGGGAATCCCCCGAATGGTGCGAGGCTATTTTTACGAAATGGCATGCGTGATTGTTGAATGCGCTCGCGTGTTGAAGTCAGGAGCACCTCTATTGATGGTCAATGATAACGTGCGTTATGCCGGAGCCAGTGTTTCAGTGGATTTGATTCTTTCGGCAATGGCTGAAGAATTAGGCTTTAAAGTCGAAAACATTTTAGTGTTGCCAAACGGCAAAGGGAACAGTAGCCAGCAAATGGGTGAACATGGACGTGAGGCTTTGCGAAAGTGCGTTTATGTTTGGAGGAAGGCTTGATGGCGAAACGCCGACCGCATCTTCAACACCTAGTTTCGGAAACCGATTTGGTCACGACCTACGAAGCCACTCGCGCAGGGTTTGTCGCCCTGGCGTTGGAAAAGAACCGTCGAGCGACGCCATTCGTGGCTCAGGCGCGCGCGCTGAAAGCTGCCGCATGCAAAGCAAAGAAGCCGTCCGAATTACTCAAGATTGAAGAAATTCAGGCGGCTTTATTGACGGCTGCCGGAGTGTCGGATAAAGCACTCAAACATTTGTTACCAGAAGACAAAGCCGAAGCCGTAGCCGGGTTGATTGAAAACTTTCTCGAACCTGCAGGCGCAGCCTTTATCGAAGAACTGGTTTATCGTTTTTTATTGACACGCGGCGATACGCTGGGAGGTTCGATGCGTAACGTTGGCGGAGCTTTGGCGCAAAGAAAACTGACGCGGACGCTGTTGGCAGTGCTGACGCTCAGCGGAAATTCGTGCCAATGGCTTCACGCGGCGACAAACAGTTGGGCGGAACTGCCGCTGGAAAATGCAGACATTGAACTGGCGTTGCGCGGATTAAGTTGGAAAAAAGGCAGGCGTCAGCGCACGCTGATTTACAACCTGACGGTTCCTTTCCTGAAAAACAACGTAGATTTGTGTTTGTTCGACTGCGCGCCAGCCGATTTGGCGGCGACGATTTACAACGAGCCGAAATTTTATGTGGCGTTGGGAGAATTGAAAGGCGGCATAGATCCAGCCGGGGCGGATGAGCATTGGAAAACGGCTCGCACGGCTTTGGCGCGGATACGCGAATCGTTTTCTGGCAAAGGTTTTTCGCCGCACGCTTTCTTCATTGGTGCGGCAATTGAAAAGAAAATGGCGGCGGAAATTTGGAATCAGTTAGAAAGTGGAACTTTGGAAAATGCCGCCAACCTGACCGACGAAGGACAACTAACTTCGATTGCACAATGGTTGTGTAGGCTTTGACTTGTTTCTTCGGGAGCCAAGTATGGCGGAAAAACAGCATTACTTTTCAGGCACGAAATGGGAACCGATTGTTGGGTATTCGCGCGCCATCCGCATTGGTAATCAGATTCTGGTCACCGGAACGACCGCAACCAACGAACAGGGAGAGATTGTCGGCATAGATGATGCGTACGCGCAGACCGTGCAGGTGATTCGCAATATCGAAAAGGCGCTGCACGCGCTTGGCGCTGAGCTGAAACACGTCGTGCGAACGCGAATGTTTGTGACGGACATCGCTCGCTGGGAAGAGTACGGGCGCGCGCACGGAGAGTTTTTTCGTGACATTCGTCCCTGCGCAACAATGGTGGAAGTCCGAAAGCTGATTGATGACCGCATGCTGATCGAAATCGAAGCCGATGCAATGCTTGAATAACCGCAAACTGAAGTCCTCTTAACTTGTGATTGCTTATGAGACTGTTTCCTTTACGACCGGCAGTGAATCCGCGGACTCCGCCGGAGGAAGAATACGATGAAGGCGATGCCGTAGAATCGGCAGACGACGTAACTGCGCGAATTTTATTCTGGCGGGCGTTTGTCTGGTTGATGATTGTGTTTGGATTGCAGACCTTTGCCAGTCTGTCGCCGGAGTTGGTCGAGACGTATTACAGCCAACTTGCTTACTATTACCTGACGCGCTTTTTATCGGGCTTCAACAAATTTATCCCCGTGGTGGCGGGCGAATTGCTGGTTGTCGGGATCGTGCTGATTTACGTGGTCTGGACAGTTTGGTATTTGCGCCGCGTGTTCCGCCGCGAGTCGAATTTCCTGGACATGCTCAAGGTGTTGTTTTTGCAATGGGCGTGGTTGCTCGTCGGCGGATTTGCGCTGTTTCTGTTTATGTGGGGATTGAATTACCAGCGGTTGCCGATTGAAGAGCGCATGGACCTGGAACGCCGAGCCGAAGGCCGCGAAGAAACCGTCAGTGTTGGCAGACGCATCGTCGAAGGCATCAACCGCAACTTCACCACACGCGATGCTGCCACCGCCACGGGCGTCAGCCAGATGACGGTCAGCCAACCGGTGATGTTCAAGAGCATCGAGAACGCCTTTCAGTTGGAAACCATGTTGGGCAGAGCCAGTCAGGGAGGATTTTCCGATCCCAAACCGTTGCTGTTTTCCGGCGCAGCTACCTGGTTGGATATTCGCGGTGTGTACATTCCGTTCACGGGAGAAGCCGCCTACAACGAAAAACTGATGGATTGCGATTTGCCGTTTCAGATTGCGCACATCAAAGCTCATCAGCGAGGTTTTGCCCGCGAAGACGAAGCCAACTTCATCGCCTTCGTTGTCTGTATCAAATCGAATGAACAGTACGTTCGTTATTCGGGCTACCTGCACGGATTGAAGGTGCTGGATTTTCTTGCCAAAAGCGACATGCAGGATGTCCAGATGTTGAGATCCATGATCGTTCCCGGCGCGATGGCCGACATTACTGCCCGCGAAACCTTCGGCGCTCGGTCGAAAAGCCCTGTGTTGAGTGGCATTTCCGACAGCGCAATCAACATTTATTTGCGAGCCAATCGCATTCGCGGCGGGCTGAAAAACTTTGTCGAAGACACGCCGCTAATCGTCAATTACATGCTGAAAAATCCCGAACGATAGATGAGCATCGCGCAGGCCGTATCACCAACCACAGAGTCGCAACTGGCTGATGCCATCAGCCGCGCTCAAACTTACTTGCTGGCTCAGCAAAATCTGGAAGGGTTTTGGTGGGCGGAACTCGAAGCCAACGTCACGCTGACGGCGGAATACATCATGCTCCATCGCATTTTGATTCACGCCGACGCGCGCAATGGGCTGAGCAATGGCCGCGACCGCGCAGCGCAAATTCAGCAAATGGCGAGATACCTGCTTCGCCAGCAACGTTCGCACGGCGGGTGGGAGTTGTTTTATGGCGACGGCGGAGAACTCAGCACCACCATCGAAGCTTACTTCGCGCTGAAACTGGCCGGGCACAGCGAAACGGAACTGCCGTTGCAACAAGCCCGCAAATTCATTCTGGAACGCGGCGGACTGCCCAAAGCGCGCGTCTTCACCAAACTGCATCTGGCATTGTTCGGCGCATATCCGTGGAGCGGAATTCCCACGTTGCCGCCGTGGTTTATGTTTTTGCCGAAGTGGTTTCCCTTCAACGTGTATTCGATGGCGAGCTGGGCACGTTCTTCGACCGTTCCGCTGTTGGTCGTGATAGACAAACAGCCGGTTTACGACCTGGGAATTCGCGCAGACGAATTGTTTGTCGAAGGCGCTCAGGCCAAAGCCGACACCAGTTTGAAAAACAACGACGGCACATTTGTCGGCGCGTGTTTTCTGATGGCAGACAAAGCGTTGAAAGCCCTGAATCAAATCGGGCTAGTGCCTCGCCGCCAGGCTGGCATCGAAGCGGCTGAACGTTGGGTGATTGAACGACAAGACACTTCAGGCGATTGGGCTGGGATTGTTCCGGCGATGCTCAATTCGATTTTGATGTTTCACGCGCTGGGATATTCGGCCAGTCATCCGTACATCAAACGCGGACTGGATGCGCTCGACCGGTTTTGCATTGAAGAAGGCGCGATGAGCGATTCCGAATTGCCGCAGTATTTGCGCCTGCAACCCTGCATTTCTCCAACCTGGGACACGGCTCTGGGATTGACGGCATTGCTGGATTCGGGCGTGTCGCCCACCGATCCGCGCGTCAAAGCCGGAGGCGAATGGTTACTGACCAAGCAGATTTTTCGCTATGGCGATTGGGCTGTCTACAACCGCAAGGGCAAACCCGCCGGATGGGCGTTCGAGTTTTTCAACGACTATTACCCCGATGTGGACGATACGGCGGCA
>JAEUQP010000339.1 GCA_016789645.1 Acidobacteriota bacterium
CCAGCGCCAAAACAGTTGGCGGTGTTTGCCGACCCGGTGTTTGCCGCTGATGATCCTCGTCTGAAAGTCGCTGCCAGCAAGCTGACGAATGAACCAACGTCAGCACTGGCCAGTCGCAAGATTGAACATCTTTCCGGTGACGCCACGTTGCAAGGCGTGCGGCGTGGGATGGTCATTCCTCGCCTGCCGTTTACCCGGCAGGAAGCCAATCAAATTCTCGCGCTTGCTGCAGGGAATTCCAGCTTCAAGGCCGTGGATTTCAACGCCAATCGCGCGTCGGCGCTCAGTTCAGAACTCAGCCAGTATCGTTACCTGCACTTTGCCACGCACGGTTATCTGGACAGCGAACGCGCCGGGTTATCGGCGCTGGTGTTGTCTTTGGTGGATGAGCAAGGTCGGCAGCAGGATGGATTTTTGCGCGCGCACGAACTTTACAATCTGAATTTGCCCGCAGAATTGGTGGTGCTCAGCGCCTGCCAAACGGGACTGGGCAAACAAATCAAAGGCGAAGGCATGATCGGGCTGACGCGCGGCTTTATGCACGCCGGTGCGGCGCGCGTGGTCGTCAGTTTGTGGAACGTCAACGACAAGGCCACTTCAGAGCTAATGACACGGTTTTACCAGAAGATGCTGAAAGAGCAGCAAGCTCCAGCGGCGGCATTGAGGTCTGCTCAAGTCGAGATGTGGAAACAGAAAGCCTGGCAATCGCCCAATTACTGGGCGGCATTTGTGCTACAGGGTGAGTGGAAGTAAAGCGATGGCGATTTGTTGGAAAGGCGTCACGCTGATTGCCATCGCCGCAAAAAATGCTGCAGCGATGGCAATGCCTGGCTGTCATTACTCGGCCATGACATCCATCTCAGGATCGACCTGAAAGACTCTGCCGTTTGTCAACGTGATCATTATAGTGATGTCATAAATTTTAACCCGTCTTCCTGTGCCAGGGGAGGGCTGGGCCGTAAACCTCCCAAGCGTGAGACCATACGCTTGCATGTTACACCCAGAGCTATAGCCGTTGGGGGGGACGTGCGTGAATGGTTGGGTTGGAAACGTCTTAGTACCGTTTGGCCAACCAAAAGGAGAGACGTTCCGAATCGGGTTATTTGGGGTATTTGGGGGAGTGACGTCGTTAACGCTAATCACAATCCCAGAAATTGGGGTAGGCTGGGCAGCGATATCAAAGATTGAGAAATCAACGGTGTCACCAGCATTGATGCTCAAGTCAACTATTTCGCCAATTTCTGTGTGAGTTGGGTCCAGTCTGACAAACCCATAAGCCATGGCAATAGGGTGGGTCGCATCGGGAGTGACCCAGGGTGTGACATCTGATTTGTAAACAACATCAAGCGCATATTGTGCCATATTCTGCTCCGTTGTGGTTAAGCGGTATCTTCCTTTTAAGCATTGCCGCAGGGGATAAAGCAATAGGTTGCGAGACTGTCGCAACCAGTAATGACAGAAGGCCTAAAAATCACTCGGCCATGACGTCCATCTCAGGGTCAACTTGGAAGACCCTTGTAGAACCATCAGGCATATTCACAGTGATCGTGATGGTGATGTCGTAGGTTTTATTCTTATTACCAGGGGCGGCTTGGGCAGTAAAAGGGCCAATAGTAAGGCCATGACCATTCATATTACATCCGCTGCTGCCGAACGGCGATGTGGTTGTTAATTGTGTGGTGGGTACCGTGTAGGTGCCGTTTGTCCAGCCAAAGGGAGAGACATTTCTTTTGGGATTATTGGGATTATTGGGGGGAGTGACGTCGTTGCAACTAATCACAATCGAAGAAATTGTGGCTGGATTAGCAGCGATGTCCAGAAATGTGAAACTAACATCGTCACCAGCGTCAATGCTCAAATCAACTATGGCGCCTCTTTCTATAAAATTATCATCATCTACCATTTGGACAAAGCCATAAGCCATCGAAATGGGATTGTTCGCATTGGGAGTGAAAAGGGTAGAAACGTCTGATTTGTAACAGACATCAAGTGCAAATTTTTGCGTAGGCATATTCTGCTCCTTTGTGGTTAAGCGGTATCTTGCTGTTTAGCCTGACCGCAGGGGTTGATAAAGCAATAAGGCTGCGAGACTGTCACAACCAGTAATGACAAAAGACAAAAAATTACTCGGCCATGACATCCATCTCAGGATCAACCTGAAATACTGTGCCATCGGTCATCGTGACGGTAATCGTCATTTCGTAGGTGCCCACGTTTATGGCTTCAAAACGCAGTGAGGGCTGTGAGGAATTGCCTCCCATACCGTAGCCAACAGTACTGGTTACATTGCAGCCCGTGCTTTGGGCTTTACTGACAGTCACAATCTGCGGGCCAGAAAACGTCATTTCACCATTTGCCCAGCCATCAAAGGGTGCGGTGCCGTCTTTAAAACTGATGGTGACACTGCTGATCGTCTTTTTAGTGGCATCGTCGGCCAGGTCATATACCTGGAAACTAATATACGAATTCTGAGGAATTGCTTCTTTTGTCTTTTCTCCGTCCTCATACATCTTGCCATCGTCTGGAGTCAGACTATAGCCAAAAGCCATTGCAATTGGATTAGTGCTGGTGGCCGGACTCTGTGGGGTAACGTCTGATTTAAGCGCAACATCAAAGCCATAAGTAGCCATAACGTTCTCCTTTGTGGTTAAGCGGCGCCTTGCCGCAGGGGTTGATAAGCAATACGGCTGGGACACTGCCGCAGCCAATGACTTCAGCAGTAACTTATTTTGAGTTCCTTCATTGGCTACAACGCGAAAACCGATCGTTTTCCCTCACGCCTTCAAAGATTTTTTTCTGCCAGGAGCGATCAATGGTGTTTCAACTCCACCAAATGAATCAGTGTGTCGCCGCGACCAGTGACTGCGGTTTTCAGATTGTGGCGGTCTTCTTCAGCTTCGGACTTTGATTGACTAAGCGAGGTCAAAAGCCTTCGCACAGTGTCGCGTTGTTGCGGATTGCGGAGTTCGCCTTGTGCTTGCGGAGTCAGCACGTCGGCTTTGAGGTTTTCCAGTTCGTTAATGGCTTGCGCCGCCCAGATGATCCAAAGCTTTTCGTCACCGGTGTTTTCGTTGAATGTCATTCGGCCAGTGGTCATTGCCTGATTGGCTTCGATTTTGGCCGACGCTTCGTTGACCGTAGGCATTGGGAACAGCAGCCAGAAACTGATTCCATTTTCAGCCGGGCCTTCGTTGATCAAATACAGGTAACCGGATTGTGGACTGATGAAATTGAAGCGAAACTTCGAGCCGGATTCATAACGCTCTTTTCCGGCGGATTGAAACTCTTCCCGGTATGGTTTGCCGTCGCGCATCATCTGCACTGTCAGCCAGTAATTGAACGAGCGCTCCGGCAATTGTTCGGCGGGAATTGCCGGGACTGTTGCAGGAGTTTTGGACTGCATCGTCCACCACACAGCAACAGCGATCAAACCGACGATCAGAAATGCGGCCAAACCGATGGTGACGCGCGACAAACGGGTGACCTGAGCCAGCTCTTTGGTCATGGCGTCGGCGGGCAGCGACTGTGTGGAGAAAGTGGGCGGCTCAGCAGTTGGCGGCGGTGCGGCGGTAACTGGCGAAGCTGTCGGCTTGGGTTGAATGAACAGCGTAGCCGATTCGGACACTTCATCGGCGTTGCGTTCGGCGTCGAGTTCCAGCCGACGGTGCAGCCGTTTCAATTCTTCAGCCAGTTGCGCCGACGATTGGTAACGTTGCTCTCGGTTTTTAGCCAGCAGCTTGTCCAGAATTTGCTGCAACTGAGCGGGGGCGTCGTCCAGCAATTCCGCCAACGGAATTGGCTGCCGTTCCAGAATGGCGACAAAGATGTCCGGCATGCTTTCGCCTTGAAAGGGGCGTTCGCCGACCAGCATTTCGTAAAGCACAACACCCAGACTCCACTGATCGCTGCGAAAATCCAGTTTGTGTCCGCGAGTTTGCTCCGGCGACATGTAATTGACCGTTCCCATAATCACGCCCGGAGCCGTGTTTTTGGGAAGAGTGGGCGAATTGGATTGGTCGCCGGACATCGCTTCGGTTGGGTTCATTCCAGCCAGGCCAAAATCCAGCAGTTTCACAAACCCATCGTGCCGCAACATGATGTTTTCCGGTTTGATGTCGCGGTGAACGATGCCTACGGCATGGGCTGCGGCCAGCGCATTGGCGGTTTGCTGGGCGATGTTCAGGGCTTCCAGCGGCGGAATCGGTCCTTGTTCAATGCGGTTGCGCAGCGTTTCGCCTTCGACAAATTCCTGTGCAATGTAATGAATGCCGTCTGTTTCTCCAATGTCGTGAATGGTGACAATGTTGGGATGAGCCGTGGCGCTGGCGGATTTGGCTTCGGTCACAAAACGCCGCAATCGTTCCCGGTCATTGGCGAATTCCGCGGGCAGCAATTTCAACGCCAGCTTGCGGCCAAGTTTTTCATCCGTCGCCAGATACACTTCGCCCATTCCGCCTGCGCCAAGATGCGAAACGATTCGATAATGGCCGAAAGCCCGTCCGATCAAGGAAGCGTCGGATTGTTTTGAACCGATTTCGCTGTTGAGCTTGACGGATGGTTTCATCAGAAATGTTCCGGCTTCTTCGTTGGCTGCGAGCAATTGGCTGAGTTCGCGGCGCAACTCATCGTCGTCCGAGCAGTGTTTTTGCAGAAAGGCTTCGCGTTGCTGCGGTTCCAGTTCCAACGCCGCGTGATACAGACCGCTAAGTTTTTGAAGCTGCTCTGGCGTCATAGGCAAATATCGCAGGCTTGGGCGCTTCGCTGGTCGTTAGTTTTGTTCGCTGTCCGAAATGCTTTTCAAATGCCGGTACAGCCACGTGCGCGCAAAATTCCAATCGCGTTCGACAGTAGCGTGGGAAATGGCCAACACTTCGGCAGTTTCTTCGATGGTCAAGCCGCCGAAAAAGCGCAATTCGACGATCTGACAATGGCGCGGTTTGAAACTCGCCAATTCTTCCATCGCTTCATTCAGCGCCAGCAAATCCAGATTGAGCGATTGGCCAACCCGGTCCGCTTCGCTCAAGGAAAGCGAATAATTACCGCCTCCGCGTTTGGCGGCGCGTGCGTGGCGCGCGTGATCCACCATCAAATCGCGCATGATCTTGGCTGACAACCCGAAAAACTGCGCGCGATTTTGCCAGCTGACCTGCTCTTGATTGACCAGTTTCAGGTAGGCTTCATGGACAAGCAGCGTCGGTTCCAAAGACAGATTGGGCTGACGGCGGCGGAGATAGCTTTGTGCCAACCGGCGCAGTTCGCTGTACACCAACGGCAGCAGCCGATCTAAAGCCGTGCGGTCGCCGCCGCTCCATTGCAGTAACAGTTGAGTAATGCCTTCTTCAGCCATGAGTCCCTTGAACAAACGGGAGCGCCCGTTCACCAGGAAGCGAATCGTTCTGTGATTGATGAATTTATCAGGAAGTCACTTACGCAAAGGAAAGGTAGCATTGCATTACAAGATGCGTCAACAATCGGATTGGAAATGTGGAAGCAAGGCCGACAGGAAGGGAGTTTTGCGAAGGCTTTGCTTCCACGCGCAGTGACGGTAGCGAAGGCTGAGGCTTTTGATCGTTCGTTACGGTGAACGATCCGCTCGAACAATCTCGGCTCAATGGCTGTTCAGTTTGTCTGTGTTCATACTCAATTCTTCAATTTTGCGAGCCAGCGTTTTGCCACAAACCAAGACGGCTCCGTCAGGCAACTCGACATAATGCAGGTCGCCTTCGTCAATCCACCGATAAATTTTCAGACGGCTGCATTGGCAGATATTGGCTGCCCGTTCCGCCGAAATCATGCCAATGTTGGGAGATCCGTTCTGGCCGCATACTTCGCAGCAAAACGAATTGCTTTGCGGAGCCTTTTTGACAGCCAACTGCTTCAACGCCGGGTTTTCTGTAACAGCCATAAACATATCAACCTCGCTTGCGATTTTCGATTCATCTGTTCGATTCATCTGTTCTACCCATTCAATCGAAAAAATCAGGGGGAATCCCTCATCGGTACAAAAATTTTTGTGTGGGGGCTGAGTGCCCGATTGGGAGAGGTTTTTTTAGAGCAAAAAGCCACAAAGAGAGAACTCTGCCTCATTTCGCAAAGATTCTCTCCTTGTGGCTTTTCTGAAGTTTTTCGCCGAGTTTAGGATGGACTACCGCCAACTCGCCTTTGGGTAAAGGCAAGGAGGCAGTAGTTTTAAGTGTAGAAAATAGATGTTGCTCGCAATTTCGACAACTGGAATCGAGGAGCAGACAAAATCAACCGTTACACTTTTTCGCCGCGGGCGCGCATATCGGCCAGCACTTTTTCGATGCCGAGCTTGTCAATCGTTTTGATGCCGCGTGCGGTAACGCGCAAGCGGACGAAACGTCCCTCGCTCGGAATCCAGAACCGGTGCCATTGCAAATTCGGTTCAAACCGGCGTTTGGTGCGGTTGTTGGCGTGCGAAACATTGTTTCCTGACATCGGCTTTTTGCCAGTCACTTGACACTTTTTAGCCATTGAAAAACTCTCCTGAAAAAAAATTGCAAAAGATTGCGTCTAATCGAAGGGCGGGAAAATAACACATGACCGGCGAAAAATGCGAGCGGCCAGACATTTTTTCCGGCTTGTGGAGCAAAAACTTTCTCCGGCTTGACAGTTTCACAAACGAAATAGTTTGATAGCGCTGAAGAAAAATTTCTCGAAACATGAATGAACAGTTGGCGAAACGATGATTAAACGAGGCCTTTTGCTCCTGATCCTGGTTGCGGTCGTAGTGTTTGTCTACATCCATTATCAGGTTCACAGCTATGACAATCGGATCATCAGCAATATGAGCGAACTCGATACCAGCCGATGGCCGCGTCCGCGAGTGGCGATTGTGTTCGGAGCGAGCGTGTACGGCAATGGCGCTCTTTCGCCAATTCTGGAAGATCGCGTGGACACAGCCATTGAACTATATCGCGCGCGAAAGGTAGATCGCATTTTGGTTTCGGGCGACAACCGCCACTTCAGCTACAACGAACCGAAAGCGATGCAGGAATATTTGGTGACACACGCCGTCGCTCCGCAGGACGTGGTGGTGGATTACGCCGGGCGTTCGACGTATGAAACCTGTTTGCGGGCAAAAGACATCTTTGGATTGGATCGCGCTGTTCTGGTTTCTCAGGGGTATCATCTGCCGCGCGCCTTGTACATTGCCAATGGGCTTGGGCTGGATGCCGTCGGAATGGCAGGGGATTTGAGGCTGAAACCAAAGGTGGATTACCAAAGCGCGCGCGAATGGGCAGCGGAAATCAAGGCGTTTTTCAATCTGAAATACTTCCCGCCGGATGTTTTACTTGGTGAACGACAACCGATCCGGTGATTCTTTTTTGCTGACTTGCTTGACTGACCAAGTCGCCATGCGGATAATGCCGCCCGTCATAAATCGTCTTTATCAAATTTTCCGAAAGATTTTCGATATGAGCTTCCGGCAAACGACAATGCAAACAGAGGTCAGTCACACGACGAAGGTGATTCGTCTGGCGAATCAGTTTGCTTGGCCTGCCAATTTTGAGTTTGGCTTTTATTTTAGCTTTTACTTTAGCCGCTCAAGAGGGGTGGGCAGTTCGTTGGCTTGAGCCAAAAACTCAAACGGAACGCCTGAAACCGAGCCCCTCGTTCAACCGAACGAGGGGCTTTTCAGTTTTATGAGTGCAAAAACATGAACCTGCAACAATCCAAACCACGAATCGCGTTTCAAGGAGAACCCGGCGCGTTCAGCAATCAGGCCGCGCACAAATTGCTTGGCAATGAAATCGAACTGGCTCCATGCGAAACCTTTGAGCAGATGTTTTCCAAGGTCGAACACGGCGAAGCTGATTATTGCCTGGCGCCGATTGAAAATTCGCTGTTCGGTTCGGTCTATCAAAACTACGATTTGCTGTTGAAACACAACCTGCGAATCGTCGGCGAAACCAGTTTGCGAATCGTCCACAATTTGATTGCTCCGCCGGAAATCAAGCTGGAAACGGTGCGTCGCGTGTATTCGCATCCGGTTGCGTTGGGGCAATGCCAGCAGTTTTTCGCTTCGCACCCGGAGATGCAACAGGTCGTCGCTTATGACACCGCAGGCAGCGTCAAGATGTTGATGCAAAGCCGCGAACCGGGAGCCGCCGCCATCGCCGGAGCAACTGCCGCCGAGGTGTACGGAGCGCAGATTCTGGTCTCAGGCATCGAAGACGATCAACAAAACTTCACGCGGTTCTTCCTGCTGGCGCATGAAAACAACGCCTCCGAACCCGCGCCGGACGCCGACAAAACTTCGATCGTGTTGTCGCTGGAAAATAAACCGGGGTCATTGTTTCGCGCGATGGCGGCGTTGGCGTTGCGTGACATTGATCTGACCAAGATCGAATCGCGGCCATTGATCGGTCGCCCGTGGGAATACAGTTTTTATCTCGATTTCATTGGCAATATGTCGGAACCAGCCCTGCAAAACGCGCTGGCTCATCTGGCGGAATTTGCCACCAGCATCAAAATCCTGGGCTGTTATCGGCGCGCGCCGAAAGACAGCGACCAATAAGGTGACGTTTCTTTCGTTCACCCAACCCGGACTACCAAACCCAACTCAACCTTTTTTAGGAGCTTTAACCATGATTATCGCCATGCAGTCAGGAGCAACTGACGAACAAATCAATCACATTTGCGACCGAGTCCGCGCATTCGGCTATATGCCACACGTCATTCGGGGCGAAGAGCGCACCGTGGTCGCCGCCGTCGGACACGGTGACAAAAAAGAACATATCGAAAGTCTGAAATCCGCCGACGGCGTCGAAGATGCATTTCCGATCCTCCAGCCCTTCAAATTGGTCAGCAAAGAAGTCAAAAAACAAAAATCAGCGATCAAAATTGGCAACGTCACCATTGGCGATGGCGGTTTTGTTGTGATGGCTGGTCCGTGTTCGGTCGAAGGCCGCGACCAATTGATGACCACCGCCGAATCCGTAGCCAAATCGGGGGCGCATTTGTTGCGTGGCGGAGCCTACAAACCGCGCACATCGCCGTATGACTTTCAGGGAATGGCCGAAGACGGTTTGAAATTACTGGCCGAAGCGCGCGCCAACACCGGTCTGGCCGTGATTACCGAAGTGCTGGATACGGGCGATGTGGAACTGGTGGCCGAATATGCCGATGTGCTGCAAGTCGGTGCGCGCAACATGCAAAATTTCGCGTTGCTGAAAAAGCTCGGCGAAATCAACAAACCCGTCATGCTCAAACGCGGGTTGTCGGCCACGATCAAGGAATTTTTGCTGTCAGCGGAATACATTGTCACGCACGGCAATCCGAACGTGATTTTGTGCGAACGCGGCATCCGAACCTTTGAAACCGCCACGCGCAACACGCTTGATCTGGCTGCCGTGCCTCTGTTGAACGAACTGACGCACTTGCCGGTGGTGATTGATCCGAGCCACGCCACAGGCAAACGCAGTCTGGTGCGTCCGCTGTCCAAAGCGTCAGTTGCCGTTGGCGCGGATGGATTGATGGCGGAAGTTCATCCCAAACCTGAAGAAGCCTGGTCGGACGGCCCACAGAGTTTGCGGCTGGAAGAATTCGCACAGTTGATGCGCGACATCGAACCGTACGTCAATTTACGAAAGAGCGAGCAAAATTGAATTGAGTGAGAATCCGAACCGATGGCGGAGCATTTCGTCATCGGTTCTAATGGCTTCTTGTCGTCAGACGATATGGCGTGCCAGAATGGCTGCGGTTGAAATTGAAAGGTAGTTCCCGATATGCACGTCAAAAAAACTGCTTTGATCATTTGCAATAACGGCAAGGAATACTGGATCACGCAAAAACAGTTCTGGAAGATGGTTCGCGAAGGTGTTGTAACGCAAATCGGCGATCAGCCATTGCGCGGTCAATTCCGCGGACGTGACGACCAATTGTTGATCACAGTCGGCCACACAGTCCTGAACAAAGCCACGCCGATTCACACCAGCGAAGTCCTGGAAACTGCCCGGCTGAAAAAAAGCCGGTCATAAAACTCTGGCAGTTCTTTGGGAACTTTTTTCGGCGCTTCGCGTGTGAGTGGCCAGCTAGTGTGAGGAAGACCAAGCTGATGAGTGATTTAAGCTCATGTGAGGTCTGGAAATCGCATACATTGAGTGGCTATTCGCCAAAAAACAACCAAGAGGGAATCGGCGGCTAATGAGGGAGCGTCGGTTCCCTCTTTGGTTTTGAATTGTCCTTTTTCGGTTTCGTCCCGCTGCTAATCGTCAAATCAATGTTCTCTGGCCCAACCTTGCACGACAAAGCCAAAGGCAGTAAAAGTCCCGCGCAAGCTTCCGCACTCATCAAACTCTAAGGAGAATCAAAACCATGCCCAAACGATTCCTGCTGGTTGCCAGCATTGTGATGTTTGTGATTTTGGCGATTGCCGGATGGCAAATCGGAGTAACTTCCGCGCCGCGCGAAGTGAAATTCAAAAAGACCGTGCTCGACCGCGAATTTCGTTCGGAAGGCGTGGCCGTTGCCGACGTCAATCGTGATGGCAAACCAGACGTGCTGGCTGGAAATCTTTGGTACGAAGCACCGAACTGGACGCTGCACGAAATCGCGCCGCCAGGGAAATTCGACGCGGCCAAAGGTTACAGCAACAGCTTCGTCAACTTTGCCATGGACGTGAATCGCGACGGCTGGATGGATCAAATCCGCATCGGTCTGCCGTTCGATCACAAGGTTCTGTGGCTGGAAAACCCGAAAGGTAAAGTCGGGCATTGGGCGGAACACGTCATCTTTCGCAATGCCTGCAACGAAAGCCCTACGCTGGCAAATCTGGCGGGCGCAGGCAAAGACCCTGTGATGGTTTTTTCCTTCGATGACGCGCAAATGGCCTGGTACGAATTAGGCAAAGACCCGAATGCCGAATTCATCGCGCACACCATCAGCGACAAATTCCCGAAAGAAAAATCCAAAGACGCGGGCGTCTTTCGTTACTCGCACGGCCTGGGCGTGGGCGACATCAACGGCGACAAACGCTCGGACGTGCTGATTCGCGGCGGTTATTGGGAAGCTCCTGCCGATCCGCGCACGACCAATTGGAAATTCGTGCCGAAAAATTTTGGCGACGAAGCGGCGCAAATGTATGTGTATGACGTAGACGGTGACGGGCTGAACGATGTGCTGTCGAGTTCCGCGCACAAGATCGGCGTCTGGTGGCATCAACAGCAAAAAGACGGCAGTTTCGTCACGCACACGATTGACAGCAGCTTTTCGCAATCGCACGCGCTGGAATTGGTGGACATCAACGGCGACGGGCTGAAAGATTTGGTCACCGGCAAACGCTTCTGGGCGCACGGCCCGAACGGCGATGTCAATCCCAACGATCCGGCGGTCGTCGTCTGGTTTGAACTGCAACGCAAGGGCAGGGAAGTGAAATGGGTCAAACATGAAATTGACAATGACAGCGGAGTCGGTACGCAATTCACGGTGGCCGATCTGAACGGCGACAAACGGCCTGACATCATCACCTCGAACAAAAAAGGCGTTCACGTTTTTGTTCAGCAAAAGTAAAGCTTCTATGCAAATCCAGAAAAAGAAAATCTATGACGTGTGCGTCGTCGGTTCCGGCGCGGCGGGCGGATTTATGGTCAAGGAATTGACCGCCGCCGGAGCCGACACCGTGTTGCTCGAAGCCGGCGGGCGTGGCCGATTGGAAGACCTGCACATTCACGATTGGGCGTATGATTTGCCGAAACGCGGCTTTGGGTTGTTCAAACAGGCGTCGCTTTATCCTGACGACATTCGCTCGGCCATTGAATTTCGTGGCGACCGCGTTGGAGTGGATCGCATTCGCACGCTGGGCGGGCGAACGTTTCACTGGAACGCCGTGGCCTTGCGGTTTGCGGCGGATGACTTTCGCGAACGCTCGTTGCACGGCATCGAAGAAGACTGGCCAATCAGTTACGAAGAGCTTGCGCCGTTTTATAGCTACGCCGAACGCGAAATGCATGTGTTCGGCACGCGCGAAAATCTGGAAGTTTTGCCTGATGGAGATTTCGTTGCCGAATCGCCGCGGCTTCGCTGTTCGGAATATCTGGCGCAAAAGAAAAT
>JAEUQP010000354.1 GCA_016789645.1 Acidobacteriota bacterium
GCGCACGCCAATTTTCCGTGGGCGGTGGTTTGGGACGATCACGAAGTGGATAACAATTACGCCGGACTCGTTCCCGAAGACAATCAGACCAAAGAAGAGTTCGCCAAACGCCAGAAGATCGCATATCAAGTGTATTACGAACACATGCCGCTGCGTCGGTCTGTGTTGCGGGCGGGCGGTGGCGTTGAAATTTATCGTGGCTTGAATTTTGGCAATCTGGCCAGCTTTTACATGCTCGACACGCGGCAATATCGCAGCGACCAACCTTGCGGCGATGGTGGCAAACCGGCTTGCCCGGAATCACTGGATCCGAAACAAACAATGATGGGCAGCGCTCAGGAGCAATGGTTGATGAACGGGTTGCGGCAATCCAAAGCTCGCTGGAACGTGATTGCTCAACAGGTGATGGTGGCTCCGGCGGACAGCATCGCCGGAGCCGAACAACGCTTTTCGATGGATCAATGGAACGGGTATCACGCTGCGCGCCAACGTTTCCTGGAATTTCTGCGCGATGGCAAACCGTCGAATCCGGTGGTCATCACGGGCGATATTCACACTAACTGGGTCAACGATCTGAAGCCGGAGTTTTATAAGGAAAGCTCGCCAGTGGTGGCGACGGAATTTGTCGGCACTTCGATCACCTCAGGCGGAGACGGCTCTGATGTTCGGCCAACGACTCCGACCATGTTGGCTGAAAATCCGCATATCAAATTTTTCAATGCGCAACGCGGATACGTGCGTTGCTCGTTGACGCCTGACCGTTGGCAAAGCGATTACAAAGTCGTGGCCGCAGTCAGCAAACCGGACGAGCCGGTCAGCACGCGCGCATCGTTTGTCGTGGAAAACGGCAAACCGGGAGCAAAACGAGTTTAATGGAAGAAAGACTGCAAAAAATTATTGCTGCTGCCGGAATCGCTTCGCGGCGTAAAGCTGAAGAATTGATTCTGGCCGGTCAGGTGTCGGTGAATGGCAAGACTGTCAAGGAGCTTGGCACAAAAGCCGATCCCGAAAAGGATCACATCAAAGTCGGCGGCAAGCTCATCACGTCGGGCAAACCGGTGGAAAAGATTTATATCCTGCTGAACAAACCCGTTGGCTATTTGACCAGTCGTTCTGATCCGAGCAAGCGCCAATTGGTGATTGATCTGGTTGGCAAATATCGCAACGTGGTTCATCCGGTCGGACGGCTGGATTTGAATTCCGAAGGATTGATTCTGCTGACCAACGACGGCGAATTTACCAATTTGATTGCGCACGCTTCGCACAACATCGCCAAAGTGTACGAAGTGAAAGTCAAAGGAAAACCCAGTTACGTGCAAATCAACAAACTTTCGCGCGGCGTGGAGATTGACGGCGTGAAAACCGCTCCGGCCAAAATCGCGTTGATGGAAGAAACCGACACCAACGCCTGGTACGAAGTGACTTTGCACGAAGGACGCAATCAGCAAATCCGAAAGATGTTCGATTCGATTGGACATTCGGTGGTCAAGCTTCGCCGCGTGGCGATCGGATTTTTGAAAAACGAAAAATTAAAGCCCGGCGAATTGCGGTTTCTGACCGACGTTGAGGTCAAACGATTCTTCAAAACGACAGTCAAAAGATCATCTGAAAGAAGCAAGAAAGCGGTGAAAAGCGCGACTGGTCGCCGGTTTGACAAGGCATAGTCGAACATTTAGAGTCACGCCTTCTTAAAGATAGACTGAAGGTAAATTGGTTGATGCTTTGCGTAAGAATTCATCGCCTGCCTTAAGCTCCCTCGACTGGTAATCACGCAATGGAAATCGTTTTGGCTGAAAGTTTGGGATTTTGCATGGGCGTCAAGCGCGTGGTGGATATGGCGTATCGCGCAATGGACAAAGCCAACGGACTTCCGGTTGTTACGCTTGGCCCGTTGATTCACAACGCGCAGGAAATTGCCCGGCTGACGGCCAGCGGCATCGCCGTTGCGGACGAAGCGACATTGCCGGAGCAGGGAACGGTCATCATTCGCGCGCACGGAGTTGCGCCGCAAGCGTATGAAGAATTGAAAGCGCGCGGGTTGAAGATCATGGACGGAACCTGTCCTTACGTTCATTACTCGCAGCGCAAAGCCGTCGAGTTGCAGCGCGAAGGATACAAGGTCGTCATCATCGGAGATAAGCATCATCCTGAAATCACCGGCATTCTGGGGTTCATCAACAACGACGCCATCGT
>JAEUQP010001009.1 GCA_016789645.1 Acidobacteriota bacterium
ACCGATTGATGAATATTTGAACCTGAGCGAAGCAGAACTGTTCGAACGGATTCAAGCGGCGAAAAAAGCGCTCGGTGACAGGGTGGTGATTCTTGGCCACCATTACCAGCGCGACGACGTAATTTGTCACGCTGATTTGACCGGCGATTCATTCAAGCTGTCCCAAATGGCTGCGGAACGTCACGACGCCGAGTTTCTGGTTTTTTGTGGCGTGCATTTTATGGCGGAATCGGCGGACATTCTGAGCGCCGATCATCAACAGGTGATTTTGCCGGATATGGCAGCCGGATGTTCGATGGCGGATATGGCGCGGCTGGATCAGGTCGAAGACGCCTGGGAACAATTGCAACAGCTTGGCATCACGGATGTGTTGCCAATCACGTACATGAATTCGGCGGCGAACATCAAAGCCTTTTGCGGTCGTCACGACGGCGTAGTCTGCACATCATCAAATGCCCTGCCACTGTTCAAATGGGCCTTTGCGCAACGCGAAAAACTGTTCTTCTTCCCGGACGAACATTTGGGACGCAACACCGGCATCAAGTTCGGCATTCCGCTGGAGCAAATGGTCGTTTGGGATCCGCGACTGGAACTCGGCGGCAACACGCCGGATCAGTTGCGGCAAGCGAAGATCATTTTGTGGAAAGGTTTCTGCTCTGTTCACGGGCGTTTTCAATCCAGACACGTGGATGATCGCCGAGCGGAACATCCTGACATCAAGGTGTTGGTTCACCCCGAATGCCGATACGAAGTTGTGGCGAAATCCGATTTGAATGGTTCGACGGAGTTCATCATCAAAACGATTGCCGAAGCTCCGGCGGGCAGCAAATGGGCTGTGGGAACAGAATTGAACCTGGTCAACCGATTGGCCAAACGCCATGCTGATAAGTTCGTCACGCTGTTGGCGCCGGATTTGTGCATGTGCGCAACGATGTTTCGCATTGCGCCGGAAAATTTGTGCTGGTCGCTGGAAAATCTGGTTGCCGGTCACGTCGTCAACCACATCACCGTGGACGCCGAAACGGCTCAATGGGCGAAGTTCGCATTGGATCGGATGCTGGCGATTCAGTAACGAGAAGGAGAGATTGAGGGAAGGCGGGATTGAGGGACAATGAGCGCTATCCCCTCTTTCTCTCCGTCCCACCTTCCCTCTTTCTCTCCGTCACCCTCTATCCCAGACGCGTTCGCCACAGAAATTCAGCAAACAGCCCTGCCAGAATCAAATCAATTAGTGCCGGAACGAATGCTGCCAATTTCAGCCTGCCGTTTTTCCACGCGGCAAAATAAATCAGGAAGAAAATCGTTTTGGACAGCACGCCCAACCAGGCGAAGTTGCGAAACTGCACCAGATCATAAGCCATCAACGCATAGCCGATTCCCCAGGCGGAAACACTGGACGCAAACGATTGCGCCAACAAGCGCGCCGCCGGATCGCGGATTTCCAGTCGCGCCAACATCACATCCGGTTTGAACAACAACACGGCAGCCATGCTCAGATTG
>JAEUQP010000371.1 GCA_016789645.1 Acidobacteriota bacterium
ACTCGACTTTATCCAAATTTGATCTTTGAAAGTTTAACGGCAGGCTGTGTAAGCTTGGGAAGAAAACTCCACCAAGAGAACTCTTCTTTATGCATACACCGCCTGCCGAGTTGTTGAACCTGATTGTAGTTTTTCAGCCCCTGTTTACCAAGCCGACTTGGCAGCACGCGAAAGTGTTGCTGTTGGGAGCGTTGCTGGCTCGCGGCAAGCGGACGGTGACGGCTTGTCTGCGCGTGGTCGGGCTGGGGGAGGAGCGACAGTTTCAGAAATATCATCGGGTTCTCAATCGAGCCAACTGGGACTTGTTCAAAGCCGCTCAGATTCTGCTTGGATTGTTGGTGCTGCTGTTGCCTGCCGATGGCGCGATTGTGATTGGAGCCGATGACACGATCGAACGCAGAAAGAGCGCGAAGATTCGAGAGGTGTCTTGTTATCGCGATGCGGTTCGTTCGACCAAAAAGCATTTGGTCAAATGTTTTGGGGTAAAGTGGCTCTCGCTGATGTTGCTGGTCAAGCTGCCGTGGTCGGAGCGGGTCTGGGCCTTGCCGTTTTTGACGGCCTTGTGCCGGGCGCAGCGCGAAGGCCAGCCGCGCAAGATTTCGCGCGACAAAAATCATCGTCCCGGAGCAATCGGCAAAAATCGGAAAAAGCCTGCGCCCAAGAAATTCCCGGCGACAGGCCGAGCGGCTCGCCATCACAAATCGGCGATTGATGTGTTGATGATCCTGATTCGTGTGGTCAGTCGCTGGTTTCCGGATCGTGCCAAGGTGCTGGTTGTGGACGGCGGCTATGCGGCAATCAAACTGGTGATGACTTGTCAGAGTTTGAAAACCACGACGCTGGTGACGCGCTTGCCGTGGGATGCGGCCTTGTATCATTTCCCCGGCCAGCGTCCTGAGGGCAGTCGCGGCCCAGCTCCGCTCAAAGGCGCACGCCAACGCACGCTCAAGCAGTGGGCGGCGCGCAGGGACACCGCGTGGGAAACACTCGAAGTGGATTGGTATCGAGGTCAAAAGAAAACTCTGCAAGTCTTTTCGCGCACCGGATTGTGGCACAGACCCGGCTATGATCCGGTTGCCATCTGCTACTTGATCACGCGCGACCCCGAAGGCAGTTTGCGCGATGAAGTCTTTGCTTGCACAGACCTCAACGCCAGCCCGGAGCAAATCATCCAGTGGGTGGTCAGACGCTGGTCGGTCGAAGTGACGTTTGAAGAAGCGCGTGCTCATTTGGGAATGGAAACTCAGCGTCAGTGGAGCGATTTGGCGATTGCCCGTACAACGCCGTGCCTGCTGGGACTGTTCTCGCTGGTCGTGCTGCTGGCTTCCAGACTTCACCCGGACGGAAAACTCCCGCTCGTGGTGACCGCCTGGTACCAAAAGACCGAAGCGACCTTTTCGGATTGCTTGTCTTTGACTCAAAAGCATTTATGGCAATCTCGAATTCCTGTGAAGCCTGCAAATACCGAAGGCTTCCTTAGTTTGGCGGCTCAAGACTGGCAATATTTGCTTTCCTGCCTCTCCGCCGCCGCTTAATTTGGATAAAGTCGAGTCACAGCCATTGTAGGCAAACCCGTGCGGAAATCCACAGCCGCAAACTGAGGCAAGCCGGACAAGAACAACGAGATAGAGCTTTTCGCCGAAAGCAGTTGTTTTGCTATATTGTCGCTGTCTTTTTTCGTGGCTTATGCAAACTTCCAGCTCATTCATTCTGGTTGGTACTTTGACGGCAGTGATTTTGACCACTGGTTGCGGCAAACAGTCAGAAGCTGTGTCTGTAAATCGCAAGCCAATCCCCGCCACAGCGGGTGCCGTTTGGAATGATTTCGATGAAGACGGAATTCCCGACGCCGCAGAGCTTCATTCCTTTGATGACCGAGCCAATTTTCGCCGCTGGTTCGCCGCGATTGCCGAAATGCAGTTTTATCAACCGAGCGACCGTTGGAGCGAAGACCAACGCGATTGTGCCGGATTGGTGCGATTCGCCTGGCGAGAAGCGTTGCGACGCCACGACCGAATTTGGTTTCAGACAATGGGCGGAGCTTCTGGAAGCTATGAAGCCGTCGCGCCGGATGTGAAAGCCATCTCCCTGGAAAAAAATCCGCTTGGCGAAAAGTTGTTTCGGACGGATTTCGGAGCCTTTGCCGAAGGCGATTTGACCAGCAAGTTTTCCGAATTTGCCGACGCCAAAACTCTGAAGAATTACAACGCTGAATTCGTCACACGCGACCGCAGACAATTGTCGCAACTGCAACCGGGCGACCTGCTGTTTTTTCACCAGCCCTGGGTGCAGAAATTTCCGTATCACGTGATGATCTTTTTGGGCGCGGCTCGCCTTGCCAACGAAGGCGCTGCCGATTGGGTGGTCTATCACACAGGCGCCTCGGCAGACGACAAAGGCGAGATGAAAAAGGTTCGCCTGTCCGTGCTGGCCGAACATCCGAATCCCCGCTGGCGACCTGTTGAAAACAACCAAAACTTTCTGGGCTTTTACAGGTTGAAAATTTTGAAGTGACCGGGATCAACCACGGGGGACACGGGGATCACGGGGATTTTGGAACAGGCCCGTTACGCTCTCTGTGATTGACTGGAGACTAACAACGAGGTTGGCTATGGAACGCGAAGAAAAAGCTCTTTGGGAATCAAAAGAACTTATAGATTGCGATGAAGATTTGATTGATCGTGTGCTTACGGCTGCCACGAATGTGCATCGCCATTTGGGGCCAGGGCTAAATGAATCAGTTTACGAAGCAGCACTGATGATGGAATTGGCTGCGATGGGAATCTCCGCAAAAAGACAGGTGAAAGTACCCGTTTGGTATCGGGGGCAAAAACTGGATTTGGCGTTTCAGGCTGACATCATTGTTGAAGATTGTTTGTTGCTGGAACTGAAAGCAGTTGATTCGATTTCCAGCGTTCACTTAGCGCAGACAATGAACTACCAAAAATTGTTGAACCTCAAGCGTGGTTATTTGTTGAACTTCAACGTGAAGTTGCTCAAGGAGGGCATTAAACGTGTTTCAATTTAGCTTTCATTCCCCTTCTTTTCCCCGTGCTCCCCGTGTTCCCCGTGGTTTGAGTTCCTGGGCGGTTTACCTGGTCGTGATTTTGGCGACTGTCTCTCTGGCGACTTTGAGGATGCAAGCGCAAGGCGATCAGCCTGCTGCGCCAGCAGCCAGTCCTGCGGCGTCTCCGAACGCTTCGCCGCAACCGGGCGCAACGCCGGTTCCGCCGTCGTTTTCGCTGGCGACCAATCGAACATACGGCACGCACGAAAAGGCGCGCGTGTACATCAACTATCAGGGCGTGAACTCGCTCGACTTTCGCATTTACAAGATCAAAGACCCGTTCAAGTTCTTCAAGCAACTGACCAATCCACACCAGATGGGCGAAGACGACCGCGAATACGTCAGCGCCGTCACCGAAACGGAAAATCGCAAACCGTCCTTCCTGGAAAAGCTGCGCGATTTCAAAAGCTCGATTTATTTTGCCTTCAAAGG